>JBIOVB010000055.1:0-3762 GCA_044867525.1 Acidimicrobiia bacterium
GCTCAAGCCGGGATCACAACCGGGTGCAACCCGCCGACCAACAATCAGTTCTGCCCGGGCCGGCTCAACACACGAGCGGAGACCGCCACCTTCCTCACCCGGGCGTTGGGCTGACCGTGGAGGGTCAGACCGTCTTGGTGCCCGCCACCCAGTCTCGGTAGAGGGCGGTATAGAGCCCGTCTTGGGCGATGAGATCCCGGTGGTGGCCCCGCTCGACGAGACGTCCCTTGTCGAACACCAGCACCTCATCGGCTCCTTCGGCGGTTGCGAGGCGGTGGGCGATGGTCACCGAGGTCCGGCCCTCGGTGAGGTGCCTGATGGCATGGCGGAGCGCGACGTCGAGCGCCGGGTCGACAGCCGACGTCGCCTCATCCAGGACCAGGAGATCAGGGGAGCCGATCCACGCCCGGACCAGCGCCACCAACTGGCGCTCACCAGCAGATAGGTTGCTCCCCCGCTCCCCGACTTGGGTGTCGAGCCCGGCGGGCAGGCTTCCGACCCACTCTCCGAGCTCGAGCTCGTGGAACGAGGTCCAGATCTCGGCGTCGTCGGCATCCGGGCTGCCGTAACGCACGTTCCCGGAGATGGTGTCGTCGAACAAGAAGCCTTCCTGGGGGACGAACGCGACCCGGGAGCGCAACTCGGCGAGGGGCACCCGCTTGGCATTCACCCCGCCGATGGTGACGGTCCCCTCGCTGGGGTCGACGAGACGCACCAGCAGCTTGGCGAAGGTGGTCTTGCCGGACCCGGTTTCGCCAACCACCGCCACCCTCGATCCGACCGGGATGTCGACGGTCACCCCCTGCAGCACCTCGGAACCCTCCTCGTAGGAGAAGCCGACGTCCCGGAACTGGGCACTGAGACCCCCGGGCCGGAGGTGATCAGGGTCCTCGGGGTCGGCGACCTCGATCTCGCTGTCCAGGGCCCCCAAGATCCGACGCAGCCCGGAGGCGGCGCTCTGAGCGAATTCCAGCGTCTCCACCACGATCTGCAACGGCTCTATGAGCAGGTTGGTGAGGAAGAGAAATGCGATCAGGGTTCCCGCGGTCATCCCCTGGTTGGTCCCGATGACTATCCCCGTGACCACTACGGCCGCGGTGAGAAGCCCGGCGAACACCTCGGCCGAGGAGAAGAGGATGTTGCCGAAGCGAGCGGTCCTGAACTCGGACCAGAACCGCCGTTCCAGGGCGTCGGCGACCTTGACCTTGGTCGATTCCTCGATCCCGTAGGCCCGGACCACAGGAATGGCGGTTATCGACTCACTGAGCACACCGAGGGAGTTGCCGACCTCGGACCGCACCCGGTCGTAATTGCGAGCCAGCACCACCTGGAACCAGCGCATCAGGGCCAGGTAGAGCAGGACGCCGACCAGCGCCACCATCGCCAGGCGCCACTGGTAGAAGGACATCGCGACCAGGGCCAGGAAAACCTGGCTCCCGGCGATGATGATGCCGACCCCTCCCCATTCCATGAACTCCTCGAGCGTGGTCACGTCCGAGGTGACACGGGAGACGAGGTCACCGCGGCGGTCGGCCTCGGTGTGGAGCACCGAGCGTCGGAGCAGATGGCGAAAGGTCATTATCCGAAGGTCAGAGAGGCCGGTCGACGAGCTCCGGATCAAGCGACGGATCGCAGCTCGTCCCACGAAGGCCCCGACCACGAGCGCAACGAGGGCGACCGCTGCCTTCTGCAGCACACCTGCCATGTCGACTCCGCCCGGCGCCAGGATCTCGTCGTCGATGATCTGCTGCATCACGATCGGGGTGACCACGGTTATCGCCTGCCCCAACGTCGCCAGGAGCAGGGTGACCCTCAGCCCCTTGCGCAAGGCCGGGGCGACGCGGAAGGCCCGGACCAGGATCGTGCCACTCGATGAGGGCTCGCTCATGACGCCTCCTCCGCCATCCTCTTGGCGTCCTCCTCGTAGGCCTGGACCAGCCGGGCGTAGCCCGGGGTGGTTCCCAGGAGCTCATCGTGTCGGCCATGGGCCACGACCCGGCGCTCGTCGACGTAGACCACCTCGTCGGCGAGTCGGATGGAGGCCGGGCGATAGGCGACAACCACAACCGTCGAAGGCAGGGCCGCTGACCGCAGGCTGCGCAGGATCTCGGCCTCCACCGAAGGGTCGACCGCCGAGGTGGCATCGTCGAGGATGAGGAGGCGCGGCTTGCGGATCAAAGCCCGGGCCAGGGCAATCCGTTGCCGTTGCCCCCCGGACAGAGTGGTTCCCCGCTCCCCGAGCTGGGTCTCGAACCCATTGGGCAGCGCCGAGATGAAATTGTCCGCCCCCGCCAGACGGGCGGCGTTGCGCACCTCTGTCTCGGAGAACTCCTGGCCCAGGGTGATGTTCCCCAACACGGAGTCATCGAAGAGGAAGGCGTCTTGGGTGACGTAGGACACTTCCTTGGGCAGCTCGGAGGGCCCGAAGGAACGCAGATCCTGACCGTCGATGTGGATGGCCCCAAAGGCCGGGTCCCAGAGCCTGGCCATGAGCAGCGTGAGGGTCGATTTGCCCGACGCGGTGGGGCCGACCACCGCAAGAGTGGTCCCGGCGGTGAGATGAAGGTCGAGGCCCTCGAGAATCGGGGCCGACTCGTCGTACGAGAAGGACACCGTCTCGCCGTGGATCGGAGCCGCGCCCGCGTCGGGGCGGGCCAGCAAATCGCCGTACTCCATGAATTCGTCAGCCTGGAACACGGCCTCGACCCGTCTCCATCCGGCGAGGCTGCCGGCCAGGTCCCAAAGCACGAATCCGATGAGCTGGATGGGGAAGGCGAGCAGTGACAGGAGATAGGCAACCGTGACGACATCACCCGGGCTCACCGCCCCCTGCTGGATGCGGAGGGCACCCACGGCAAGTAGAGAGATGATCAACGCCTGGGGCAGGGCCCGGATCACCGCCTGATAGGACGCCCACGTGGAATTGACCTTGATCAGCCGGTCCCGGAGCAGGTCGGATGCCACCCCGAAGTGGTTGGCCACGAAATCCTCACGTCCCAAGGACTTCACGGTCAGTGCCCCGTCGAAGGACTCGTGGGCAACGGCGGCTACCTCACCGCGCGATGCCTGGACCTTTTCCCACAGCCCGAAGGTGACCCAGCTCCCCTTGATGTCGACCACGACCACCACGATCAGCCCCAGGGTCGCCCCCAGGCCGAGCCAGGGGTCGATGAGACTGATCATCACGATGGTCCCCACCAGGAGCAGCGAGACCCCTGTGGCATAGGGAAGCGGACCGAGGACACCGGTCCCCTGGTCGACGTCGGCGTCGGCCACTGCGAGGAGATCACCGATCGACTGCCTGTTGAGCCAGGACATCTGCAGCGAGAGCTGGTGGTCGAGCAATTGGTTTCGCAGATCGCGCCTGGTGCTGAACTGGAGCCAACCGGCGGCGGTGCGGCGGAGGACGATGCCTCCCGCCTTGACCACCGCCACCACGAGGATGGCGGCGGCAGCCGGGAGGAGCAGGCCTTCGGGGGAGATGCCACCGTCGAGAACGGGGATGATCACCTCATCGGTGACCCGCCCCACCACCCAGGCGGATGCGATGATCGCTCCCGCGAAAACGGCGGCGCCGAACACGGCAAGCGCAAAGGCCGCCGGGTGCCCCTTGACGAAGCGCCAGATGAGGCTGACTCCGTCGCGCAGCACCAACCAGGGGGTGTTCTTCTCAGAAGACATGAGTATCGAATCTGACAACCGGGGACGGCGGTGAGACCTTCCGGCGCGCCGACCGACCGGATCAGCGATTGTACGAGAGGG
>JBIOVB010000056.1:0-54490 GCA_044867525.1 Acidimicrobiia bacterium
TCGATGCTTACGTGGGGTGATGCAGTTCAGGATGTACCCCCAGCTCCCCGCATCCGACCTGGCACGGGCGCAGGCCTGGTACTCGGAGAAACTCGGCCTCGAGCCGGTGGAGCCCGGAGATGAGCTGTTCTACGACACCGGCACCGCCCAGTTCGGCGTGTATCAAACGGAGAACGCCGGGACCAACAAAGCGACGGCGGTGCGCCTGGTAGTCGACGATTTCGATGGCGCTCGGGCCGAGCTCCTGGCCCGTGGGGTCGTCTTCGAGGACTACGACCTTGGCGACGACTTCAGGACGGTCGACGGGATCCTGCACTCCCCCGATGGGGAGAAGACCTCTTGGTTCAAGGACTCCGAGGGCAACATTCTCGCCCTCGGGAGCTCACTCTGAACCCCACTGCCTCGAGGCCGAAGTTCCGGCGTCACGCCCCGCGCCGATTTGATAGGTTCACGTCTCTCGTCACGGCCGAAAGGGGTCCTCGTGAACGTAAACCTCACCGTCAACGGACGGGCGGTGTCGGCAGACGTCGAGCCCAGGACTCTCCTGGTGCACATGATCCGGGAGAACCTCCACCTGACAGGCACCCACGTCGGTTGTGAGACCGGATACTGCGGCGCCTGTACGGTCCATCTCGACGGCAAGCCGGTCAAATCCTGCACCATGCTCGCCATCCAGGCCGACGGATCGAACGTCACCACCATCGAGGGGCTCGCCAGCAACGGCGAGCTTCATCCGGTTCAGGAGGGTTTCTGGGAGCGTCACGGCCTCCAATGTGGCTTCTGCACTCCGGGCATGATCATGGCGGCCGCCGCGCTACTCGAAGAGAACAACAACCCGACCGAGGATGAGATCCGGCACGGGATCGAAGGAAATCTCTGTCGCTGCACTGGCTATCACAACATCGTCCGAGCCGTCGAGTACGCCGGAGCGAAGATTCGCGGGGAAGAGCCGCCGGCTCCCGATTGGGAGGTGGTGAGCTGATGGCCTCCACCAGTGTCATGGGCGGCGCCGTCCGTCGCCGCGAGGACCCAGCGCTGATACAGGGCTACGGGGAGTTCGTGGACGATCTCACTCCCACCGACATGCTCCATGTCGCCTTCCTCCGCTCTCCGGTGGCGAGGGCCAAGATCACAAGGCTCGACACCTCGGCTGCCAAGGAGATGAAAGGCGTCGTTGCGGTGTACACCCACGACGACGTGGCCCATCTCGGCCCGTTGCTCGCACAGGTGCCGATCGGCAAGCTGCGCCCGCTCCTCGCCGCCGGCGAGGTCAACCACGTCGGCGAGGCGGTGGCGATGGTGGTGGCGGAAGACCGCTACCAGGCCCAGGATGCCGTGGAGGCCATCGAGGTCGACTTCGACGTCCTCCCCGCGGTCATCGACCTCAAGAAGGCCGCCTCAGACGAGGTCAAGGTTCACGACGAGCTCGAATCCAACGTCATCCACACCTGGACGTACCACGGGTACTGGGCAGCGCTCGGCCTCGAAGACCAGACGCCGCAGGTGGATGCAGCCATGGAGCGTGACGATGCTGTCGTGGTCTCCTTGGAGATGACAAACCAGCGGCTGATCCCGGTGGCGATCGAGCCCAGGTCGGTCCTCGCCGAGTTCAACCTCGGATACAACTGCTTCACGGTGCACAGCTCATCTCAGGTCCCTCACGCCCTCGGTGGCGCGATCGCGAAGACGTTCGGGATGAAGTCGACCGAAGTCCGGGTGATCGCTCCCGAGGTGGGCGGCGGTTTCGGCTCCAAGCTCAACGTATACAACGACGAGATCCTCACTGCCTTCGCCAGCAAGGAGTTGGGACGGCCCGTCAAGTGGACCGAGACCAGGCGTGAGGCAGCCGGATCCACGATCCATGGTCGGGGGTGGGTGGGGACCGCCACCATGGTCGGGACCAAGGACGGCGAGTTCCTCGGTTACAAGCTCGATGCCATCGCCGACATGGGGGCGTACACCCAGAACTTCACAGTCGCCATCCCCCTGCTCGGACTTTGGATCGCATCCGGGCAGTACAAGATGCCCGTCTCGTGGACGGTGGCCTGCGCCGTCACCAACACGATGACGACCGACGCCTACCGCGGAGCGGGGCGCCCCGAGGCGATCTACTACCTGGAACGTGTGATCGACGCCTACGCCCGCGAGATCGGGATGGATCCCCTCGAGGTGCGGAAGAAGAACTTCTGGCAGCCCGACGAGTTCCCGGCCCAGATGGGATGTGGGTTCTCACTCGACTCCGGCAACTACGAGGCCGCCATCGACAAGCTGATCGAGGTCAGCGACTATGCCGGGCTGCGCCGGCGTCAGGAGGAGGCTCGCGCCGAGGGCCGCCTGGTCGGAGTCGGAGTCGGCTCGTATGTCGAGGTCTGCGGCTTCGGCCCCGCGGTGCTCGCCGAGATCGGGTTCTCCTGGACCAATTACGGCCTCCCGGCATCGTTCAACGGCTCGGGACTGGTGCGGGTGAACCCGGACGCGACGGTGACCGTTGTCATCGGAACCGGCCCCACCGGGCAGGGCCACGAGACTGCGTGGGCGCAGATCGTCGGCGATGGCCTCGGCATCCCCGTCGAGGACATCAGGGTTCTCCACGGCGACACCAGGGAGCACCCGATGGGGATCGGCACTTTCGGTAGTCGGTCGATCTCGGTCGACGGCACGGCCACCTTCCAGGCCACCAACGAGGTCAAGGAGAAGGCCGCCAAGATCGCTGCCCACCTCCTCGAGGCATCGGCCGACGACATCGTGTTCGCCGACGGCGGCGCGCATGTGGCCGGCTCCCCGGACAAGACCGTGGAGTGGGCCGCCATCGCCAAAACTGCGTACCAGGCCCACACCGGCCCGGAAGACCTCGCTAGCGGGCTCGAGGCTCACACCACGTTCAGCCCGGGGAACGCCACATGGCCCTTCGGGACCCATCTGGCAATGGTCGAGATCGACCCCGAAACCGGTGACGTGGACCTCCTCGAGTACCACGCCGTCGACGACTGTGGGAACGTGATCAACCCCATGATCGTGAACGGCCAGGTCCACGGGGGTATCGCCCAGGGGATCGGCCAGGCGATGTTCGAGGACGCGATCTACGACGACGCCGGAAACATGCTCACCGGGTCGCTCATGGACTACGTGCTGCCCACCGCGGCAGACCTGCCGTCGTTCGACCTTCATCGGACGGTGACCCCGTCACCGATCAACCCGATGGGCGTGAAGGGCATCGGCGAGGCGGGGACCATCGGCTCGGCGCACACCATCGTCAACGCGGTGGTAGACGCGCTGAGCCCGCTCGGGGTCAAACACGTCGAAATGCCGGTCCGGCCGAAGCGCGTATGGCAAACGATGCAGGAAGCGAGGGCTTGACATGTATCCAAGAAGCTTTGAATACGTGGCGCCTGCCAGCCTGGAAGAGGCCTTCTCCGCTTTGGGCGACGACTCCAAGGTTATGGCCGGTGGCATGAGCCTGCTCCCACTGATGAAGATGCGGCTGTTCTCCCCCAGCGTCGTTGTCGACATCGGGCGGATCACCGGCCTCGACTCGGTCGAGGACGCCGGCGATCACATCTCGATCGGGGCCTTGGTCCGCCATGCCACCACTGCCTCCGACCCGCTGATCGCGGCCAACGCGGGAGCGCTGGCCAAGGCAGCCTCCCTAACCGGGGACGTTCAGGTGCGGAATCGGGGTACCACGTGTGGCTCGCTGGCTCATGCCGATGTCGCCGCCGACCAACCCGCAGCAGTCATTGCCTGTCGAGGGACGATGGTCGCCCAATCGGCGTCAGGGACGAGGGAGATCGGCTCCGAGAGCTTCTGCGTGGACGCCCTCACCTCCGATCTGAGAGCGGACGAGATCCTGCTCTCGATCAAGATCCCGAAGGCGGGCCCCGGTGAAGGCTCGGCATACGACAAGCTGGGGCGCCGGGGAGGTCACTCCGACTACGCGGTGGCCGGTGCCGCGGCATGGGTGAAGAAGTCCGATGGCACCGTGGAGGACGCCCGCGTCGCCCTGACCGGGGTCGGCACCAGGGCGATGCTCGCCGAAGGTGTCGGAGCCGCTCTGATCGGCACCGACGGGTCGGAGGACGCGATCAAGGCGGCGGCGGAGCACGCCCTCGAAGGGGTCACGGTGCTCGAGGACCTCTATGGCAACGTCGAGTACAAGAGCCACCTGGCCAAGGTGTTCTCCATGAGGGCGTTGAGACAAGCATTGGCGAACGCTGGTTGAGGAGGCGGGCGGAGGCTGAAGAGGGCGGCCGGTGGCCGCCCTCTTCCGCGTCATGGTCGCAGTCGGCGTCGGAACCGGCTTTTGTCGCGCCGTTATCGACCTATTGGTCGACAACGGCGCGAGAAAACGGGAGGATCCCCGTCATGGGCGCCGGAAGGCGTTCCTCGCCCGGGCCACCAAGACATCACAGGGCGCCTCGGAGACCAGGCCCTCGGCAATGGTGCCCAGAAGCACCATGCGGGTCGCCGACCCTCCCCGGCTCGCCACCACGACCAGGTCGGCTCCACGCCGCCGCACGATCTCGTCGATGGTCTCGTTGGGAGGTCCGTCCACGACGAGCGTTCCCACGTCGCTGTTCCAGATCGACGTGAACTTCTCCATCCGCTCCTCCGCCATCGCCAGGCGCTGGGCGCGGGAAGCCTCCAGCTCCTCGCGATAGAGCCCGGCGGCCGACAGCAACGGATCGAAGCGGGTGGGCAGGGAGAAGAGGGCGGTGACATCGGCGCCGGGGAAGATCTCCAAGGCACGATTGACCGCGAGGCGTGACTGCTCCGAGAAGTCGACGGCAGCGATGATCCGTCGATACGGGACTCGAGGCTGGCGCCGGACGACCAGCGTGTCGGTGGTTGCCTTGCGGGCAACTCTCCTCGCCACCGGGCCTACGGCGAAAGCGTCGATCGATGAGGAGCCCACGACCACCATTTCGGCGTTCTTGCCCCGGGCCGCCAATTCCCATGATGGTGATCCCTTGACCACCTCGAGGTGGACCGGGACATCGCTCCGGTCCCGGATCCACTCCGCCAGCCGGCCCGCCTCTGTCGTCTGATGCTCTCGCATCAGCTTGGCGAGCCCCGGTTCGATGAGCGCCTCGCCCAACGGCTCGAGGACGTGCACCAGATGGAGTTCGCTCCCCGCCGACTCGGCCATTATCCGGGCCCGGTCGGCTACACGCCGGCCCATGGCTGTGAGATCGACTCCCGCTATCACGGGCCGCAAAGCACTCCTCCCGGGGAAGTGCGGCGACTCTACAGGCTGTCCGCCTGGTAGGCAGAAGTGAACGGGTCAGGCCCACCGACCGCATCGGCGAGAAGATCCAGGTAGGCCTCACGGCCGATCACCCGGGCCCCGAGCGAGGTCAGGTGCGGGGTCTGCCACTGCACGTCGAGGAGCCGACCTCCCCCTTGGTTCATGATCACCACCAGGTGGACGAGAGCGACCTTGGACGCATCCCTTGCGTCGTGAAACATCGACTCGCCCGCGAACAAGCCCCCGATCGCCACGCCGTAGAGCCCGCCCGCGAGCTCGCCCTGGTCGTCCCAGACTTCCACCGAATGTGCCCAGCCCAGGCGATGGAGCTCGATGTAGGCATCGACGAACTCGTCGGTGATCCAGCCGTCGCCCCGCCTGTCGGGGTCGGCGCACTCGGCGATCACGCCTTCGAAGTCGGCATCGACCGACACCCGATAGCGGCGGGTCGACTGGCGCAACGAGCGACTGATGTGAAGGCCCTTGAGGGGAAGAATCGCCCGATCGACAGGCGACCACCATCCGAGATGGCCGTCCTGGAGGTTCATCGGGAACATTCCCGACCTGTAGGCGGTGAGCAGAGTCCCCGACGAGAGATCTCCTCCCACCGCCACCACATCGCCATCGGCATGGCGGGGATCGGGAAAGTCGAACCGGCTCGGCAACGGGTCGATGGCCACGACCTGATTGTCCCAGAGTGCGGCGACTCCCGTCCGTAGGCTGGCCGTCATGCCCGATTTCGTGGTCATCGGCGGAGGAATCGCCGGAGTCGCGGCCGCCGCCAACCTCGCTCCGCACGGCTCGGTGACCCTGGTTGAGATGGAGCGGGCCCTTGCCTTCCACACCACCGGACGCTCGGCTGCGATGTTCACCGCCAGTTATGGCGGTCAGGCTTCGCGGCCCCTGGCCAAAGCCAGCCAGCGTTTCCTGGAGAGCCCGCCGGAGGGTGTCGCCGACGGCCCCCTGCTCGCACGGCGGGGGGCGTTGTGGATCGCCAGTCCTGAGCAGGCGCCCCTCCTGAGTCGGCTCGCCGATCGGGGGCGGGAGTTGGGGGCGGAGGTAGAGGTGCTCGACATGGCCCGGGCACTGGATCTGGTCCCGATGCTCGACCCTGAGTGGCTGGCTGGTGGTCTCTACGAGCCCGGAGCAGGAGATCTCGATGTCGCTGCGCTCCACCAGGCGTTCGTTCGGCTGGCACGTCGTGATGGTGCGACGATCGCCACCTCGAGACCGGTCACCGGGCTCGAGGTCACGGCCGGGGGCTGGCGGGTGTCCACCGACACTCACATCCTCGACTGCGATGCGGTGATCAACGCCTCCGGCGCCTGGGGGGACCGTGTCGCGGCACTGGCCGGTATCGACCCCATCGGCCTGACCCCGATGCGTCGCACTGCGTTCATGGTCCCTGGCGACGAGTCGTTCGCACGTTGGCCGCTGGTCGACGACATCGAGGACCGCTTCTATTTCAAGGCCGACGGGACCCAGATCCTGTGCTCCCTCGCCGAGGAGGTTCCCGACCAGCCCGGAGACCCTCGGCCCAGGACCGAGGACGTCGCCCTCGCCATCGAGCGGATCAACGCCGCGACCACCCTCGGGATCCGCAGCGTGAGCTCGCAATGGGTTGGACTTCGCACCTTTGCCCCCGATCGTGAGATGGTGATTGGCGAGGAGCCCACCGCCCCTGGCTTCTTCTGGCTGGTCGGACAGGGGGGCACCGGGATCATGACCGCCCCCGCATACGGGGCCCTGATCGCCAGCCAGGTGCTGGGCCGCGACGTTCCCCAGGATCTTGTCGAGGCTGGGACCGACCCGACGATCACACTCCCCGGGCGCTTCCGGGTCTGAGGGCCACCAGACGGCTCGTCCTAAGCTCAGGGACGATGAGGCAGGTCTCAGCGGGCGGTGGGTTCCCGGCGATCTTCTACGCCCTGCGCAAGGCGAGAGAGACCGGTGGGTATCGCAGCCTGTACCGGGCCCTGCGCTCCAAGAACGCCTGCAAGACCTGCGCCCTGGGCATGGGAGGGCAGCTGGGGGGAATGGTCAACGAGAAGGGCCACTTCCCCGAGGTCTGCAAGAAATCGATCCAGGCGATGTCGGCCGACATGCAGGGTGCCATCAAACCAAGCTTCTTCAGCCATTTCGACAACGACCAGCTCGAGAGGTTCACACCCCGGGAGTTGGAGGCATCGGGGCGGCTGGTCGAGCCTCTGTACTCCGGCCCCCTCGATCGTCGCTACCGGGCCATCACCTGGGACGAGGCCCTGGGGCGCATCGCGAGAAAGATGACATCCACTGAGCCCAATGAGTCGTTCTTCTACACCAGCGGCCGCTCGTCGAACGAGGCCGGGTTCCTCCTCCAACTGCTGGCCCGGATCTATGGGACCAACAACGTCAACAACTGCTCCTACTACTGCCACCAGGCATCCGGTGTCGCCCTGGCCAGCGTGACCGGGTCGGGAACGGCGACGGTCGAGCTCAACGATTGCGAGGGCCTGGGCAAGGGCGACGTGGTTTTCATCATCGGGGCCAACCCAGCCTCCAACCACCCTCGATTGATGACGACGCTGGCCCATCTCAAACGGCGGGGCGGGAAGGTGATCGTGGTCAACCCGTTGCTGGAGACCGGACTGGTCCGCTTCAAGGTTCCCTCCGATGTGAGGAGCCTCCTTTTCGGGAGCAGGATCGCCGATGAGTACGTCCAGCCTCACATCGGAGGGGACATCGCATTCCTCTCCGGGGTCGCCAAGCGGATCATCGAGATCGGGGCGGTGGACGAGGAGTTCGTCACGGGGCGAGCCGAGGGCTGGGATGCCTATCGGCAGGCGCTGGAGGCCATGTCATGGCCGGTCATCGAGGAGCGTTCCGGGGTTCCCCAAGAGGTCATCGACCGGGTCGCCGACGTCTACGCCGGCGCCGACAACGCCGTGTTCTGCTGGGCGATGGGGATCACCCATCACGAGCATGGGGTGCACAACGTCCAGGCGATCGCCAACCTGGCAATGACACGGGGAATGCTCGGGAACCGGCATCGGGGCTTGCTGCCGCTCCGCGGTCACTCCAATGTTCAGGGAATCGGGTCGATGGCAGTGACCCCCAAGGTCAGGGACCAGGTGTTCACTGCTCTCGAGACCGAGTTCGGTATCACGCTGCCCACCACTGCGGGTCTGGACACCATGGCTTCGGTGATGGCAGCGGCCGAGGGCGGCATCCGCTTCGGCCTCTGTCTCGGAGGAAACCTCTTCGGCTCCAACCCCGACTCCGAGTTCGCCACCCGGGCGATGGGTGCGATCGACCTCGTCGTCTATCTCTCCACGACGCTCAACACGGGCCATGTGCGGGGACGGGGCAAGGAAACGATCATCCTCCCGGTTCTGGCTCGTGACGAGGAGCCACAGCCGACCACCCAGGAGTCGATGTTCAACTACGTCCGGCTCTCGGACGGCGGGCCGCCCCGCCATGAGGGTCCTCGGGCCGAAGTGGCGGTGATAGCCGACGTCGCAAAGATGGTGACCGGGAACCGGATCCTGGACTGGGACTCGATGCGCCGTTACGGCCGGATCCGGGAGGCGATCGCCAAGGTCATCCCCGGCTACGAGCCAATCGGCAAGATCGACCAGACCAAGACGGAGTTCCAGATAGGTGGGCGCACCTTTCACGACGGGGTGTTCCCCACCGCATCTGGGAAGGCGCGTTTCAACCCGCTGGAAATCCCGGATCTCGCCGGCGTCGACGGCCAGCTGCGGCTGATGACAGTGCGCAGCGAAGGACAGTTCAACACCGTGGTCTACGAGGACCACGATCTGTATCGGGGCCAGGACCGACGCGACGTGATCATGATGAGCCGCTCGGACATCGCCCGGCTCGGTTTGACCCAGGAGCAGAGAGTTGCCGTGAGCAGTGAGACCGGGACCATGCGCGGCCTTCTGGTACGCCCCATCGATATCCGAGCCGGAAATGCTGTGATGTACTACCCCGAGGCCAACACGCTGGTGGGAAGGGGTGTCGACCCCCAGTCACGCACCCCCGGATTCAAGTCGACAGTGGTCACCGTCGAGCCGCTAGAGCGTGCCCCGGCGCTCCAGGAAGTCGGCGAGCGGAGTGGGCATCTGGGCTGACCGGTTCCCCCAGTCATAGACCACGGCCGACCCCGCGAAGTGGTCATGCCAGGCACGGCGCTCCCGTCCGAAAACGACACCGAACAGGCCGAGCCCGAAGACCATGAAACTCAGGGGAAAGGTGATGGTGCGGACGAAGGCCCGCCTCCCGCTGAGCACCGAGCCGTCATAGGCGACGACCCTTAGCCCGAGAACCGTCATCCCGAGGGTCTTGCCGAATATCGCCAGTGAGAACCACATGTAGAGGATGGCGAACACCGTGAGGCCCACGCCGTAACCGAGACCGGTGTCGGGAATCGACAACCTCCCGTCCGAGAGGAGATCGACCAGGAAGTTGATCACGCTGACGATCACGGTGAATCCGGTGGTGACCACCGCGCTATCGAGCATCACGGCGAGGAGTCGGGTCACTGGACCCCCATAGCGCCCGGTCTTGACCGCTCCCGGTCCGCCGGCCAGCTCACGCCCCACGACCTCCGCCCTGGCCTCGATCTGCTCATCCACCCATGCGGTCAATTGGCCCGGTCCGTCGGGGAACTCCGATGAATCCCGCCCGACGATCCGGTTCAGGCCGCGGAAGACGATTTCGTCGATACCCACCAGAGGCTTGCGAAAAAGGTCCAGGGCCGAGGTACCGAGGTGCCCGGTGCTCTCGGCCACGATCTCGGGTATCCCCGCCCGGTCCACGATCGCCCGGATGTCGACTCTCGCCATGATGAGGTCGATATCGGCCCGTGACAGGACGGCGTCGACGTCGACCCGGTCGAGCACTGCGTTGATGTCAACTCTCTCCAGCAGTGCGTTGACGTCTATTCGATCGAGGAGGGCGTTGACATCGATGTGGTCGAGCACCATGTCGGGCTGAACCACATCCAAGACCCGCTCACTCGCCCCCCTGGCCATCCGGGTGAGCAATCCCTGGCGATCACCGTTGTCATCGGAAAAGGGCTCGACGGGGAGTGGCTCGTCCGGGTACGTCTCATCCATGGCCTCCATCACCCCTTCCGGTGGTGTGGGCTGGACCTCGACTTCGACCTCGATCTCGGATTCGGGCTGCGTCACCACCCGAGACGCTACCGGGCTTTGCAGCGGATTGTCCGTCTCAGCCGGTGACCGCCCCCATTGATGCCGAGCCCACCAAACGGGCGTACTTGGCGAGGGCGCCGGTCTCGTAGCGGGGCGGCTGCGGCTCCCACACCGCGGCACGGCGCTCCAACTCGGCATCTTCGACCAGCACGTCGAGCCGCCGCCCGGGGACATCGACCCTGACCCGGTCCCCTTCGGCAACCAGGCCGATCGGGCCTCCGACCTCGGACTCGGGTGCGATATGGCCGATGCAAAGCCCGGTGGTCCCCCCGGAGAACCTGCCGTCGGTGATCAGGAGCACGTCTTTGCCCAGCCCTGCCCCCTTGATCGCAGCCGTGATCTGAAGCATCTCCTTCATGCCGGGCCCGCCCCGGGGGCCCTCTGTGCGGATCACGACCACGTCACCGTGTTGGATCTGGTGGTGCTCCAGGGCCTCGAGCGCGCTCCCCTCGCCTTCGAACACCCGGGCGGGTCCCTCGAATACGTCGAGGTCGATCCCGGCCACTTTCACCACCGCCCCGTCCGGAGCCAGGTTCCCTCGGAGCACTGCGATCCCGCCTTCCGCCGCCAGCGGGCTCGCCGGAGGTGCGATCACGTCCTGCCCCTCGGCGAAGGTGATATCCGCCAGGTTCTCGCCCATCGTCGATCCGGTCACGGTGAGCACGTCGCCTTCGAGGAGCCCTTCATCGAGCAGAGCCTTGAGCAGTACCGGTACCCCGCCGATCCGATCCAGGTCGGCCATGTGGTAGCGCCCAAACGGCTTGAGATCTCCGAGGTGAGGAGTCCGGCGTGAGATGGCATCGAAGTCATCGAGCTCCAACGGGACTCCAGCCTCCCGGGCGATGGCAAGTAGGTGGAGCACGGCATTCGTCGACCCCCCGAGGGCCATCACCGTCGTGATCGCATTCTCGAAGGCGGGCCTGGTCAGGATCTGGCGAGCGCGGATGTCGGACTCCAGGAGTCGCATGACGGCTTCCCCCGATCGCAGGGCGAAATCGTTGAGCCTGGTGTCGACCGCAGGCACCGCGGCAGAGCCGGGCAACGAGAGGCCGAGCGCCTCCCCAACGGAAGCCATGGTGTTGGCGGTGAACATCCCGGCACACGAGCCGGCACCGGGACAAGCGGCCCGCTCGATCTCCATCAGGTCCTCGACGGTGATCCGGCCCTCGAACTCGGCGCCGATCCCTTCGAAGACGTCGACGATCGAGATGTCGCGACCCTGGTAGCGACCGGGAAGACTCGACCCTCCGTAGAGGAATACCGATGGCAAGTCGAGGCGTGCCGCCGCCATCATCATCCCGGGCAGGGACTTGTCACACCCGGCGATGGCGACCAGAGCGTCGAAGCGCTCGGCGTGCATGACCAACTCCACGGAGTCGGCGATGACCTCGCGGGAGACCAGCGAGGCCCGCATTCCCTCATGACCCATGGAGATCCCGTCGGAAACGGCGATCGTGGTGAACATCAGACCCACCCCACCCCCGTCGGCCACCCCCTTTTTGGCATGGCGGGAGAGCTCGGGGCCGGTGAGGTTGCATGGGGTCACCTCGTTTCCTGCGGAGACCACGCCGACTTGGGGCTTGGCGAAGTCCTCGTCGGTGAGGCCGACGGCGCGCAACATGGCACGGGCACCCGATCTCTTGACGCCCTCGGACACTTCCTGGGATCTGATCTTGTTGGTCATCGGGTCGCGATCCTAAGTCGCCGGGTTTGGCGGTGGCTACAAAGCGACCACAATTCGCTCATGGCAACCATCTACTACGACTCTGACGCGAATCCCGACCTGATCCGATCGAAGAAAGTCGCGGTCATCGGGTACGGGAGCCAGGGCCATGCCCACGCGCTGAACTTGAAGGAATCGGGGGTCGAGGTGGTGGTTGGGCTCCGGTCGGGCTCGGAGCGGGTAGCGGAGTGTGTGGCTGCCGGCCTCGAAGTGATGGACCCGTCAGACGCCGCGGCATGGGGGGACGTGATCATGATGCTGGTCCCCGACCAGGTGGCGGCGGACATCTACAAGGAATCGATTGCCCCCAACCTCAACCCGGGCGACACCCTCATGTTCGCCCACGGCTTCAACGTCCACTTCGGCGAGATAACGGCCCCGGAAGGTGTGGATGTCTCCATGATCGCCCCCAAGGGCCCAGGACACCTGGTTCGAAGGACCTACGAGCAGGGATCAGGCGTCCCTTGCCTGATCGCAGTCCACGAGGACCCGTCCGGTGACGCCCGCGACCTCGCGCTCTCCTACGGCTCTGCAATCGGCGGTGGCCGCGCCGGGATCCTGGAAACCACCTTCAAGGAGGAGACCGAGACCGACCTCTTCGGTGAGCAGGTGATCCTCTGCGGCGGGGTCTCCGAGTTGATCAAGGCGTCCTTCGAGACCCTGGTTGAAGCCGGGTACCAGCCCGAGTCGGCCTATTTCGAGACCCTCCACGAGCTGAAGCTGATCGTCGACCTCCTATACGAGGGCGGGCTCTCCTGGATGCGGTACTCGGTGTCGGACACCGCCGAGTACGGCGACTACACCAGGGGGAAGCGGATCATCACCGACGAGACCCGGCAGGCGATGCGAGACACTCTTGCCGAGATCCAGTCCGGTGCATTCGCCCACGAGTGGATGGCGCAGGCCCGGGAGGGGGCCCCCTTCCTGTATGAGCAGCGGGCTCTGAACCAGGCCCATCAGATCGAAGAAGTGGGCAAGGAGTTGCGAACCATGATGCCGTTCATGGAGCCGAAGACCGCTCCCTAGCCCGTCTTCTCCAGCTTGTTCTCGATCCAGCTGTCGATCTCGGCCCAGATGTCGTAGAGCCAGGTCTCCTGCTCGGCGACGGCGGGAATCGTCTCCGCTGGATAGTGCCAGATCCGCACCGCGACCGTGGTGTCCATGGGCATCGCCCGCCAGATGTCGGCGGCGGTGATGAACGACTCCAGGCCGGCATGGCCCACGAAGTAGACGTCCGAATTCGAGGGTGCGGCGGCAAGTGCGGTCATCACGCCCTTCGGCTTCGGAGGCAAGGTCATCTTCAGATCCTGGGCTCGCTCCGCGAGGTCGGGCCGGCCGATCTCGATCAACTTCTGAATGGCCCGCTCCCTCCTCCGCACCGTGTAATTGGCCCCCTCGGGAAAGATCACGAAGGCGTCGTCCCGGTCGAGGGACTGCGCCAGCTTCGCGATCGCATCGACCACAGGGTCACGATCGGCGCTCTTGCCGGTGGGCACGAAGGACGCCGGGAGCCGATTGAGGATCACATCCACCGCCGGGTCCCACTGCAGGAAGTCCTTGAGCACGATCCGAGGCTGTCGCTGATACCCGTTGCACAGGGCGTCGACGAGCAGCATCGAGTCCCCGGGCCCGGCATGCCGGCTCATAACCAGCGCCGGCCTCCGGTCGGGATCCCCTGCGGTGCTCGGCTGAGGGGCTTCGAATGCGATCTCCAATTTGAAGGAGCGCTTGGCCGATCCGATGATCAGGCGGAGCATCCACCCCAAGAGCCAGTAGTGCGCGGTCTCAAACGCCGGAGACCGGATCTTCCACCCGAACCCGGACCCGAGCCAAAGGCCGAGCATGATGACCAGGGCCAACGCCTCCACGCCCAGGTAGAGGAAGAGGAACCAGGCGAGACGGAGGATTCGCCATTTTCCGGGGACGTAGCGGGAGATGAAAGCCGCCACGATGGCCCATACCGGAAGAGAGACCGCGGCCAACACCACGAGCAGCGTGATCGCGGGGTCGATGAGGATTCGACGCAGCCAGCGGGGCGGGAGGCTCACGACGCCCGCTCGGCGAGATATCTCGCCGACGCCTCATATGCCCCCTGAATCAGCTCTTCGGTGGCCGACACGTCGCGCCACTTTCGTTGCCGGCCGTCATCGAACGCCACCGGGTTCCCCGACGGGAGCAAGTGGAGTGCGACACCCTGGGGAAGGTTCTCGACGGTCGTCGTATAACGGTGGCGGCGGGCGATCTCGAAGGCGATGAGAGCCGCCTCGTGGAGGCGTTTCGGCGGCCGAAGCGGGGCCTCCAACCGCCCCACCTGGAGCACGTACACCTCGGATGCGCCCAGCTCGATGGCGCGGGCCACGGGGACCGAGTTGACCAGGCCTCCATCGTAGAAATGCTCCCCGTCGATCTCCATCGGGGGGAACAGGGCGGGAACCGCAGCCGACGCCAGGATGGCGTCGATCAACGGGCCCGTGGTGAACCAATGCTCGGCGGCCCGCTCGATCGAGGCGGCGACGCACTGAAACGGGGTCTGCAAGTCTTCGATGCGGCGTGTCGGGGAGTGAACGTGCTCGAGGAGCAATCTCAGCCGCCTCGTCTCGTGCAGGCCCGCCCTGAGTGTCGCCGTGTTCTTCACCCGCTCCCATCCCCCTCCCGAGAACAGGTCGGAGCGCGATATCTCGAACCAGAGATCGGCCAGGCGCTGAACTCCCTCCGGACCGGGGCGATCTGCGATCACCGAGCCGTTGAACGCGCCGATCGACGTGCCGAGAATCATCTCGGGGCGGATCGCGGCCTCTTCGAGGGCTTTGATCATGCCGACCTCGACAGCACCCCAACGCCCTCCCCCACCGAGCACGAAGGCGGTGGCCATCAGGCCTCCTCTTCGATGTACCACTCCGTGAAATCGTGGCAGCGCCCATCAGGCGCAAACCGGATGACGAAGAGGTTTCGATAGCTGGCCGCCGGGTCGTAGTAGACGGTGGTTCCCGTGATGACCGCGACCTCATCGGTCTCGACCAGGGGGATCCACGAGAAATCCCAATTGTCCTCCCGATCGTCCGCCTCCAACCAGAAGTCGACGATCTCTCCGACGCCGTGCAACTCCCCGACGGCAGTCTGCGGGTCGTAGACCGCATCCGGGGTGAACAAGGCGGCGACCAGAGCCGGGTCGTTACTGGTCCACGCCTCCAAGTAGCCATCCATCCAGCTGTCGAGCCGGTCGCTCATCTCTGCGCTACCACCAGGGGCGGGTCCTCGGATACCAAGTCGAACCCATGGCCGAGGTACAGCTCCACAGGCCCGGGGAACGCACGGTCACCGCGGTTTGGGTTCATCACCGGGTAGGCCTCGATTCGGTCGAAGCCCTGCTCTTCGAGGTGGTCGATCGCCCCCTCGAGTAGGAGCGAGGCGAGACCCAAGCCCCGATAGGGCGGCGCTATGGCAAAGCAGACGATGGAGGCAACGCCCTGGTCATCCCCGGTGGCGAATGCGGGCAGCTCCGCTCTCGCTCCGGCGTTGCACCATCCGGCAAGCCTGCCATCGACGTAGGCAACCACTCCGGTGGTCCTTCCGGACTCGATGCGCGCCTGCTGAGAAGCTCGGTTCTCCTGCCACGTTCGATCACCCCAATCCGGGTTGGCCCTGCCCCCCATCGAGAAGAACATGCAATAGCACGAACCCCACTCCGGCCGACCCACCATGGCATCGTGGTCGAAGAACTCGAGGATGTCGTCGACCGTGTCCGGCCCGACCGCCCGGATCTCCACCTCCCCCAGCGATTCCAGTGGCTCTGAGGGCCCGGTCTGCCGGTCCTCGGCCTCCAGATAGTTGCGGACCGCTGGCAGCGTCAGCCCCAACTCGGCATGCGCCCCGTCGAAATGAGCCAGGACCAACGGGGCGAGATCGTCGATGCCGTCGCCGGCGATCCGGGTCCCGCACTGGCATTCGAAAACCCGGCTCACGCCGAGGCCGTTGGTGGCGGGCCGCTACGCCTCGATCGGAACTGGAAGCTCGGATCCAACCCGAAGCCCGGTCTTGGGTTCGAAGAAATGCAGCTTGGCGCAATCGACGATGAGGTCGATCTCGTCGCCCTTCGCCACCCTGGCGTCGGGGCTGACCCTGGCGATGAAGTTCGTGGTGTCGCCCAACGTGGTCGGGTCCTGACCGGTGTCGGCAAGGAGCTCCTCGATGTCCGGTGTCAACACCGGCGGACGATTCACGGTGAAGTGGACAAAGGTCTCAGCGCCGAGCATCTCGGTGACCTCGACCTGGGCTTTTATCGTCCTGTCCGGATCGGGGCCCGCGACCTGTGCAGCCTCGAGGGAGTTCGGTCGCACGCCGATCACCAGCTCCTGGTTCATCTTGTTCTCGATGCCGGGATGCGAGGCCATGGCACGTGGGTCGACCTTGACCCGGAACCCTCCAGCCGTCACCGCCCACACCGCGTCGCCCTGGTTCTCCAGATGACCGTAGGTGAGGTTCATCGCAGGGCTCCCGATGAACCCGGCGACGAAGAGGTTGTCGGGCTTGTCGAAGAGCTCGGTTGGCGGGCCGACCTGTTGCAAGTTGAAGGGACGTGCCGCCGATACCGGGCGCAGCACCGCGACCCTGTCCCCGAGGGTCATCGCTTCCGTCTGGTCGTGGGTGACGTACACGGTGGTCGTTCCCAGTTTGGAGTGAAGCCGTTCGAGCTCGGCGCGCATTTGCACCCGGAGCTTGGCGTCGAGGTTCGACAACGGCTCGTCCATGAGGAATGCGGCAGGCTCACGGACGATGGCACGGCCCATGGCGACTCTCTGCCGCTGGCCACCCGAGAGTGCCTTCGGCTTCCGCTGCAGGTATTCACCGATCTCCAGGATGTCGGCAGCCTCTTTGACCCTGCGCTCGATCTCTTCCTTCTTGAACTTCCTCAGCTTGAGACCGAACGCCATGTTGTCGAACACCGACATGTGGGGATACAAGGCATAGTTCTGGAAGACCATGGCGATGTCACGGTCTTTGGGTGCCACGTCGTTGACGACGCGGTCCCCAATGCTGATCGTCCCCTCGCTGATCTCCTCGAGGCCCGCGATCATTCGAAGTGCCGTGGTCTTGCCGCACCCCGAAGGGCCGACCAGCACCAGGAACTCTCCATCCTCGATCGTCAGGTCGAGGTCGCCGACCGCACGGGTGCCGTCGGGGTACACCTTTCCGACTCGGTCCATCTTGATCTCAGCCAAGGCGTCTCCTCCCGGGGGAAATGTGAAAGCGAAGATAGCGGTCTAATCAGCCCTCGGTGGCCGAGACTTCGACAATCACCCCTTCCCGCCTCCCGAGGAACAAGCCCTCCGCTCCGACCTGGCGCCCGGCCGCGTGACTTGTCGACATCACGACCGTTCCCTCCTCGATCTCGATCAATTGCAGTTGGTCGCTCATGTTCAACGCCACCAGTATCCGTTGGTCTTCGGTGAAGCGCTCGTAGACGAACACGTCCTCGTTGGAGACCTGGTTGGTCAGGTACTTGCCATCGATCAGGGCAGGTGTTGCCTTCCGGTACTGGATGAGCCGGCGATACAGCGAAAGCATCGAGGCGGGGTCCTCGATCTCGGCAGCGACGTTCAGTTCCTTCTGATCGGAGTCGAGAGGCAGCCAGGGGGTGGACGGACAGAACCCGGCGTTTGGAGAGTCGTCCCACTGCATCGGGGTCCGGCAGCCGTCCCGGCTCAAGTAGGGAACATTGGCACCCCACGGATCCCGGCCGTCTTCCGGGCCGATCCGGGATTCGAGGAGACCGAGCTCATCCCCGTAGTAGAGGAAGGGGGTCCCGCGCAGAGTCAGTAGAAGCATCGCGGCCAGGCGGGCGTTGAGCTTTCCCAACCTCGTGGCAAGCCGGATCTCGTCGTGGTTGCCGAGCAGCCAGTTGGTCCAGCCTCCGCTGGGGACGTGCCATAGCACCGACTCCACCGTGGCCCGGACCTGCTGGGCCTCCCACGGGGTGACCATGAGATGGAAGTTGAAAGGGACGATCTGGTCGAGGTGCTCGCCGTAATACGCAGCCCACTCGGGGAGGTCGAAGATATGTATCTCACCGATCGAGAACGGCTGGTGGGGATAGGTGTCGAGAACCGCCTGGAACTCTCGATGGGCTTCGTGCACGTCCGGGTGTCCGAAGTCGTATAGGTGGATGAAGTAGTCGTATTGACCCATGTCCTTCCAAGGACGGGGGCGGTCATCGGGTGCTGGGGGGTTGTCCCGTTCCCTTGGATCCTTCATCATCTGGTGCGCCGCATCCACCCGGAATCCGTCGACTCCGCGGTCGAGCCAGAACCGGGCCACGTCGAACATCGCCTCCCTTACCTCAGGATTCCTCCAGTTCAGGTCCGGTTGATGAGCCAGGAACGTATGCCGGTAGTACTGGCCGGTGGTGGGGTCGAGGGTCCATGCCGGGCCGCTGAAGACGCTCACCCAGTTGTTCGGCTCGGTGCCATCGGGCTTGGGATCGCGCCATACGTACCAGTCCCGTTTGGGGTTGTCCCGTGACGCCCTCGACTCCGTGAACCAGGTGTGCTCTAGTGACGTGTGGTTCATCAGGTAGTCGACGATCACTTTCATCCCACGCTTGTGGATCTCCTCGAACAGCCGCTCCGCGGTAGCCAGGTCCCCGAAGATGGGGTCGACGTCGGTGTGATCGGACACGTCGTAGCCCCAGTCCGCCATCGGGCTCTTGAAGAACGGCGATAGCCAGATGGCGTCGACACCCAGTGTGTCGGACAGGTAGTCGAGCTTGGTGATGAGCCCCTCCAGGTCGCCGAACCCGTCGTCGTTGGAGTCGGCGAAGCTGAGCGGGTAGATCTGATAGAAGACGGCGTCCTGCCACCATCTCCTGTCGGGGGTCGGATTCATGCCGGGCGGCAAGTTAGTGCTGCTCTCGCCCTTGGCCGTGTTCATGTAGTTCAATCGCCGCGACATTGAGCATCGCCGATCCCCATTTGATGCTGGCCTTCGAGGGCACCGAAGTGCCCGACTGGCTGAAGGCACGGCTCCAGGAGTCGCCGCCCGCCGGGGTCACCCTGTTCCGAGAGTGGAACATGGAGTCCCCCGAGCAGACCGCCGAGCTGACGACGGCACTTCAGGAGCTGAACACCGGGCCCCACCCACTGTTGATCGCAGCCGACCAGGAGGGCGGGCAGCTGATCGGGGTCACCGGGTCGACACCATTCGCCGGGAACATGGCGCTCGGCGCCACCGAGGATCTCGAGCTCGCTCACCGGGTCGCGGCGGCGATCGGCGCCGAGACTGCGGCAGTCGGAATCAACCTCAACTACGCCCCGGTTGCCGATCTCTCGCCCCGGCCTGATAACCCTTCCACCGGGGTGCGCAGCTTCGGTGAGGACCCCGAGGCAGTGGCCCGGCTCGCCGCTGCGTTCGTCACAGGCATGGCTTCCTCCGGAGTGTTGAGCGCGGTCAAGCACTTCCCCGGACAGGGGGACATCTCGGTCGACCCCCACTACGAGCTGCCGGTGCTCGACTTCGACAAGGAGCGGCTGGAGGCGATGGAGCTGAGGCCGTTTCAGGCCGCCATCGAGGCCAGGGTGGGGATGGTGATGCTGGGCCACTATGTGGTGCCCGCGCTCACCGGGAGCCGGGACACCCCGATCTTCGCCTCGAAGCCGGGCATCGATTTCATCCGACGCAAGATGGGATTCGATGGGCCATTGATCACCGACGCCCTGGACATGGGAGCCCTCGATCAGGGCCCGACCCAGGCCATCGAGGTGGTCGCCATGATGCGGGCCGGAGTCGATCTCCTGATGTGCATGCCCGACCCCGACCTGCAGGAAAGGGTGCGTAGCGCGGTGGAGCGGGGTTATGCCCGGGACCTGATCCCGGATCACGCCTTCGCCAATTCTCGAAGGCGGATCGACCGTATCCGGGCCGGTCTGAGCAGGTCGAAACCGGACCCAGGATTCGTCGGCCGGGAGAGTGGTCTTGCCACGGAACTCGCGAAGAAGTCGGTGACCGTGGTTAGGAACGACGATGGTTTGCTCCCAATTCGGCTCGACCCAGTTGCCCGGATCCTGTCGCTGGAGCCGGTCCCGACCCGGGTCACTCCCGCCGACACCAGCGATCTCTATCCCCCGGGTTTGGCGACTGCGCTGCGAGCCCACCACACCCAAGTGACCGAGATCGTCTACCCGCATCGTCCCGGATCCGCCGACATCTCGGGGATCCTCGCCGAGGCCGCCAAACACCAACTGGTGGTAGCAGGCACGGTGAATGCCGGGCCGGAACAGGCGGCCCTGGTCAACGGGCTGCTGGAGGTCGGCACCCCGGTGGTGACCGTGGCGCTGCGGGCCCCCTACGACCTGGCCTCCTACCCGGGCACGGTCACCCACCTCTCCACTTTCTGCGGGCTGGAGCCCTCCCTCAGGGCTATGGCCGGCATTCTCTTCGACGGCGGTGGAGCAGGCCGGCTCCCGGTCGCGATCCCGGGCCTACATCCCCGCGGTCACGGCTTGGCGGTATGACCGCCCTGACCGGCGCGGGGGTGCTCACGGCTGAGGGCCTGGTCGAGACCGACCTCACCGCCGGCACCAACGGCTTGGTCTTAGGTGTCGCCGAGCACGAGACACCGCTCGATCTCACCGGGATGACAGTCATCCCCGGCCTCATCGACCTCCAGATCAACGGGGCTTTCGGCCACGATTTCACCCTCGAGCCGGAATCGATCTGGGAGGTCGGAGCCAGGCTTCCCGAGTCCGGGGTCACCTCGTTCCTGCCAACCATCGTGACCAGTCCCTACGAGGTCGCCGATCGGATGATCGAAGTTCTCAGAGGCGGACCCCCCACCGGATACCTGGGAGCGGATGTGCTTGGGCTCCACATCGAGGGTCCTTGGATCTCCCCGGACTGGCACGGAGCCCACGACCCGAGCCTGCTCCGCCCTCCCGATCGGGACAGGGCGGCGTCATGGGCGGCCTCCGGTGTGGTGCGAATGGTGACCATCGCTCCCGAGTTGAAGGGTGCGTCGGAAGCGGCCTCGGTTCTGGCGAAAGCGGGGGTGGTCGTTTCGGCTGGCCACACCGGCGCCGACTACGAGACCGCACGCGAGGCCTTGAGCCGAGACTGGGCGTCGGTGACCCACCTCTTCAACCAGATGACTCCCTTCCATCATCGCGAGCCCGGGATGGTCGGCGCCGCCCTCGAGTCGGAGCGGCAATGTGGCCTGATCGCCGACGGGGTCCACAGCCACCCCGGGGCGATCCGACTGGCGTGGAAGGCCCTGGGCGGGGCCCGGCTGACCCTGGTCACAGACGCCATGGCCGCGATGGGCCTGGGACCGGGGAGCTATCTCCTCGGTGGGCGGTCGACCACCGTAGATGAAACCGGGCCGAGGACCGCCGAGGGACGGCTCGCCGGCAGCGTTCTCACCATGTTGCAGGCTGTGGCCAACCTGTCGAATTGGGCCGAGGTGTCATTCTTCGAAGCGCTGCCAAGCGCCACCTCCACTCCGGCGGCGCTGCTCGGGCTCGGCGATCGGGGTCGCATCGAAACCGGGCGCCGTGGCGACGTCACCGTCCTCGATCGGGAGCACAAGGTGGCCCTGACCCTGGTCGATGGCCGGATCGCATATCAGCGTGAAGAGGGATAGCCGATGGGGCTGATCGACGAGATCCGGGAGCAACCGGTCGTCCTGGCCCGAGTCATCGCGGGCAACACGGGCCCAGCCGAGCAGGTCGCACGGCTTGCCACGGGCTGCACTCACGCGGTGGTCGCGGCCAGGGGCACTTCGGACAACGCCGCCCGCTACGCCCAGTACCTGTGGGGCACTCGGAATCGACTCTCGGTCGGACTGACCACACCGTCTCTGTTCTCCCTCTACGACCAGCCCCCGCTCCTCACCGACGCGCTCGTTGTCGGGATATCGCAGAGCGGAGAGTCCCCCGACATCGTGGCGGTCCTCGAGGAAGGCCGGACCCAGGGCCAGCCAACGGTGGCGATCACCAACGAGCCCGATTCGCCCCTGGCGAGAGCCGCCGACGTGGTGGTCGACCTGATGGCAGGGGATGAGCGTGCGGTCGCCGCCAGCAAGAGCTACACCGCGCAGCTTGCGGTCATCGCCCTCATCTCCGATGCGATGGCCGGCGACACCGGGTCACTGCAAGGCATCCCCGATGTGGTGGCCGCAGTCCTGGAGAGCGAGGGAGCCGCCGAGACCGCCGCCGCTTCGTTCGCCGACATCGAGCATTGCGCGGTGTTGGGCAGGGGGTACAACCACGCAACCGCCTTCGAGTGGGCGCTCAAACTCCAGGAGCTGACCTATGTCGTCGCCCAACCGTTCTCCACTGCCGACTTCCTCCATGGGCCGATCGCGGTCGTGGAGCCCGGCTATCCGGTGCTGGCCGTGAGCGTGCGCGGCCCGACACATGACGACCTGGTCGCCGTCCTCGACCGGGCCGCTGCGCTGGGGGCCCGGGTGCTGGCCATCACAGACGATCCCGATGTGGCTGCCGGTGTGATCTCGATCATTCCCGACGGTGTCGAGGAGTGGCTGACGCCGGTTCCAGCGATCGTTGCGGCCCAGGTCTTCACCCACCGGCTGACTCTGGCCAGAGGGCTCGACCCCGATCGACCGCGGGGCTTGAGCAAGGTGACCAGGACCAATTAGTCGGCGAGGACGAATCCCGGGTAACCGGCCTCAGCCCACAACGCGAACGCCTCGTCGTTTGGCACGTCCGCCCCCCGACCCCCGGCGAGGTTGAGCCGGAACTGGAGCAGGTCGCAGAAGCCCTGGATCGGGTCGCCATGCCAGGACTTGGCGATCCTGGCCAGCAGCGGCTCGTAGCACGAGGTGAGCCAGGCCATGACCGAAACCGACTTTCCCGTGGCCGAGGTCCGTCCCGACTTGGCGATGTAATAGTTGAGGTCACTGAGGATGTGCCGGGCCTGATTCTCGGATGCCTCGATCCCGGTCAGCTCCCGGAGATGCTGGCTGTGGAAGGTGCGCCCTCCGACCTTGGCCCTCATTCGCACCAGGTCGCCTTGGCCAACCGGCGCCAGATCGACGTCGGCCACCGAGAACCCGAGCTCGTTGAGACGGGCGATGCGCTCCCGGATCTGGTAGCGCTCGTTGGCCGACACGACCAGGTCTTCGTTCAGCTCGGCCCATAGGCCGAGGTAGCGGCGCTCCACATCGTCGCCAAGGGAGAGGTCGGCCTCATCCATCTCGATGCCGCTCTCCGCCGCGATGTCGGCCATCTCTCCCGCAAGGTTCTCCTTCATGATCGCCAGGTCATGCGCCCGCTGGCCGTCGGACAGGGAGGGATGGAGCTCCGAGGTCTCGGCATCGATCATGATCGCCTCGATGGCCCCTGCGTCGTATCGGTAGAGCACGTTCGACAGGGAGCAGTCGCCCCAGAAGCACCCTGCCAGGTGGAGGTCGACCAGAAGACCGGCAATGGCATCGAGCAGTTGGCTCCGGCGCCTGCCGAAACCAGGCCCGCTCACCAGGTGCCGGTAGGGGAAGGAATGGTCGACATACCGGGTGATAACCGCCGCCGCCTGCTCCGAGCGCTGGTCGATCCATGCCCTCGAGACCAGGCCTGCCGGCGTCGCCGCGAGGTTGGTCTGCTCCTCGAGGGCGCGGAGCACGACAAACTCGGAGGCGGCCGGCTGGTGGGGCAACTCCTTGATGGCATACACACCTTCGTCATAGGCGACGAAGAGCACCGGATGCCTGTGAATTCCCGTGGGCATCTCCACGACACGATCGAGAGCCCAATTCCCAATCGGGTCTCCCCATGGAAGGTCGAGAAAGTCGGGGTTGCCGGGTCGAATCTGGAGATGCGGTGTGCCCATCAGGACCGTGCATTCTCGGCGATGACCAACGCCCCGGCCAACCCGGCCTTCTCGCCCAGGCCAGCGAGAACCAAGAAGCCCTCGCCGTGCTCGACGAGACCCGGGTAGCCGGCCAATTGGTTCCCGAGGTGAATCTGGATCGAAGCGATCAAGCCCGGAAGGCCGGACACCCCGCCCCCGATCACCACCATCTGCGGTGAGAGCAGATAGACGATGCTCCTGATCCCCTGCGCCAGGTAGTACCCGGCGAGATCAGCGATCTGCTCCGTCGGATGGCTGCGGTCGGGGCCGAATCTCGCCTCCAGGGCGGGACCGCTGGCCATGCCCTCCAAGCAGTCGCCGTGATAGGCACAGACCCCCTCGAAACGGTCGTCCTCACGCCGTTGGACCACGACATGGCCCATCTCGGGATGAGAGAGCCCTTGCACCAGCCGTCCCGAGGACACGGCGCCGCCGCCAATCCCGGTCCCCACGGTGAGATAGACGAAGTCGTCCACGCCGCGGGCCGCTCCCCACCGTCTCTCGCCGAGCGCGGCGCCGTTGACATCGGTATCGAGGCCGACCGGGACGCCGAGCGCCTCGTGCACCGGTCGGACCAACGGAACATGGGACCATCCCGGCTTGGTGGTGTTCGTCACATGGCCATACTCGGCATGACCGGGCCTCAGCTCGAGGGGGCCGAAGCCGGCGATCCCAACCGATTGCAGACCGTGGCGGCGGCCGAGGAGCTGGATGATCCGGGCCAGCGTCTCGTCCGGCCCGGTGGTTGGAATCCGCTCGACATCGCTCAGCGATCCGGCTTCGTCACCGAATCCAACGAGGGTCTTGGTACCACCGAGCTCTGCAACGCCGAACACGGCTGGCATTCAACAGGCTCAAGGCCGGCTTTCATCGCACCGATCCCTATTGGTGACCTTGACATCCCGCTGACCAGGGTGTTTACTCACACGACACATGAAGCAGGACTTCGCCGCCGACGTAACCCTCCTTATCGAGTAGCGCGCGCCGTCCACTGCGTGCGCTCGACCCTCCCGCCCGGAGGGTTTTTTGTTGAAAGAACATGACCGAAAAGCCATATACCGGATCAAATTCACTTCTCCGCAGCCTCGAGCACGAGGGCGTGGAGCTGATGTTCGGCGTGCCCGGAGGGGCGATCCTCCCCGCCTATGACCCTCTGGTCGACAGCCCGATCCGTCACATCCTGGCGCGCCACGAGCAAGGCGCGGGCCACATGGCCGAGGGCTTCGCCCAGGCCAGTGGCAAGGTTGGAGTGGTGATGGCCACATCCGGGCCCGGGGCCACCAATCTGATCACGCCCCTGCAGAACGCCCTCATGGACTCCACCCCCCTGGTCGCGATCACCGGCCAGGTCCCGACCACTGCCATTGGGTCGGACGCGTTCCAGGAGGCCTACACGACAGGCCTCGCCATGCATTGCACCAAGCACTCGTACCTGGTGACCGACGCGGATGAGATCCCGGACATCATCCACCAGGCATTTCACATCGCCTCGACCGGTCGCCCGGGACCGGTGCTCGTCGACCTCCCCAAGGACATCCTGAACCAGCGGACCACCTGGCACGAGCCCGTGAGCACCAAGCTCCCCGGGTACAAGCCAACCACCAAAGGTCACCCGATCCAGATCAGGGCGGCGATCGATCTGATCGAAGCCGCAGAGAGACCGGTTCTCTACGTCGGGGGTGGGGTGATCAAGGCCGGGGCTGCCCCCGAGCTGCTCGCCTTCGCCGAAGCGGCGAACACGCCGGTGGTGACCACTCTGATGGCGCGCGGGGCGTTTCCCGATGACCACCGGTTGGCGTTGGGGATGCCCGGGATGCATGGCGTGTACACCGCCACGACGGCGATCCAGAAATCCGATGTGCTGGTCAGCCTCGGCGCGCGTTTCGACGACCGAGTCACCGGCGACCCCGGAGCCTTTGCCCCGGAAGCCAAGATCATCCACATCGATGTCGACCCCGCCGAGATCGGAAAGGTGCGCAAGGCGGATGTCCCGATCGTCGGCGACGCCCGTTGGGTGCTCCAGCACCTTCTCGAAGAGCTGACGACCCGTCGGGAGGCGGCGCCGGTGGCGGATCGAGCCGCGTGGTTCTCCCAGATCGGGGCCTGGAAGGAGAGCCATCCCCTGGCCTACGACCAGGAGCCCGACGGCCCGATAAAGGTCCAGCATTTCATCGAGCGCCTCCATGCCGCGACCGGCGGTGATGCGGTCATAGCCGCCGGGGTGGGCCAGCATCAGATGTGGGCGTCCCAATTCTGGGGATTCGCCGAGCCCCGCAGCTGGGTCAACTCCGGCGGACTGGGAACCATGGGGTTCGCGGTGCCTGCCGCCATCGGCGCCAAGGCGGCGCGTCCCGACGACCTGGTCTTCGCGCTCGACGGCGACGGCTGCTTCCAGATGACCTGTCAAGAGCTGATCACCGCATCCACTGAGAAGATCCCGGTCAAAATCGCAGTCTTCAACAACGGCGGCTACGGGATGGTCAAGCAGTGGCAGAACCTGTTCTACGGTGGTCGTCTCTCCGCAGTCGATCTGACCACCCACACTCCCGACTACCCGATGTTGGCCGAGGCGATGGGGTGTGTCGGTCTCCGTGTCGACCATCCCTCAGAGATCGACCCGGCAATCGAGAAGTCTTTGTCGGTGAACGACAGGCCCGTAGTGGTGGAAGTGGTGGTCGACACCGAGGAGATGTGTTTTCCGATGGTCCCCGCTGGGGGCTCCAACGATCGGATCGTCATGAGCCGGAACGACTTCTGATGCAGCACACCCTCACCGTGCTCGTGGAGAACAAGCCCGGTGTGTTGGCAAGGGTGTCGGCCATGTTCTCCAACCGTGGCTTCAACATCCACTCCTTGGCCGTGGGGCCGACCCACATCGAGGGGCGCTCCCGGATCACCTTGGTCGTGGACGCTCCCGAATTGGAGCAGCTCACGAAGCAGCTCAACAAGCTGGTCAACGTCATCAAGGTCCAGGAGCTGGAGGCCAGCGCAGCACTGGAGCGGGAAGTGATGATCGCCCGCATCCGATCCGACCCTGTGAACCGCGGGGAGATCCGCGACACCGCATCGCTCTTCGACGCCAAGGTGATAGATCTCGGAGCAGGTTCGATCACCTTCGAGGTGTCGGGCAGCCCGGCCCATCTCAGCTCCTTCCTGGACCACATGTCCGGTTACGGGATCCTCGATCTGGTGAAGTCGGGGCGGATCGCGATGCGCCGCGAATCCGAGCTCAGCCCGTCCCCTGCGACGGCCGGGGTCTCCTCATGACCCGCTCGCCGTCTCTCCACGCACTCGGGGCCCTCGCCCTTAGCTAGCCGGTGGGTCGACGCGGCCCGCCGGCGCCAACAGGACGCAGCCACGAGAGCACTGGAGCAGACATGCAGGATCAGGTACGGATTTTCGACAGCACACTCAGAGACGGCGAACAGGCGCCCGGGATCGCCCTCGACCCCGAACAGAAGGTGACGATCGCCACCCAACTGGCCCGCCTCGGGGTCGACATCATCGAGGCCGGATTCCCCGCTTCGTCACCGGGAGACTTCGAAGCCGTCTCCCGAATCGCCCGCGAGGTCCGCGGCCCGACCATCGCAGCCCTCGCCCGGGCCCGGGCCGGGGACATCGACCGAGCCTGGAAGGCGATCCGGCACTCGGCCCATCCTCGGATCCACGTGTTCCTCGCCACGTCGCCGATCCACATGGAGCACAAGCTGCGGATGAGCCCGCAACAGGTCGTGAGGACGGTCGAGAACGGGGTAGGGCGTGCTCGTAACCTGTGTTCGGACGTTGAGTACTCCCCCGAAGACGCCACCCGCTCCGACCCCGACTTCGTGCTCGAGGTTTGTGCTGCCGCGGTTGCCGCCGGGGCAACCACCATCAACATCCCCGACACCGTCGGCTACGCCACGCCGTCGGACTACGGGGCCCTCATTGGCCGCGTAGTCGGCGAACTGAGAGGTGACAACGAGGCGATAACCATCTCCACGCACTGCCACAATGACCTCGGCCTGGCAGTCGCCAATTCACTGGCGGCAGTGGCGAGCGGGGCCCGCCAGGTGGAAGGGGCCATCAATGGCATCGGCGAGCGAGCCGGGAACACCTCCATCGAGGAAGTCGTGATGGCCTTGAAGGTGCGTGGTGATGCCTACGGGGTCGACGTGGGAATCGTCACCGAGGAGATCTACGAGACCTCCCGACTCGTAGCCGAGACCACGGGATATCCCGTCCAGTACAACAAGGCTGTGGTTGGGCGCAACGCGTTTGCCCACGAGTCGGGCATCCATCAGCACGGCGTGCTTCGCCACAGGACCACATATGAGATCATGGATCCCGTGGCGGTCGGTGTGACATCGTCCATCGTGATCGGGAAGCACTCGGGACGGGCCGCCTTCCACCACTCGCTGACCAGGATGGGTATCGAGTTGACTGATCCCGCATTCGAGAAGGCATTCGACAGGATGAAGGAAGTGGCCGACCGGACAGGCTCCCTGAGCGACGATCAGCTTCGGCGCATCGTGGACGAAGTCGTGTCCGGCCTCGAGATGCTGGACGGCGTGGCGGCGTCCTTCGGATGACGGCCCACCGCATCGCAATCGTCCCCGGTGACGGCACCGGGCCCGAAGTCGTGTCCGAGGCAGTGAGAGTGATCGATCACGCCGCATCGGTGTTCGGATTCGAGGTCGAATACACCCACCACGACATCGGCGGCGGCCGCTACCTCCGCAGCGGTGAGACCCTCACCGGATCGGACCTCGAGGCGCTGGCCTCGGTCGACGCCATCCTGTTCGGGGCGATTGGCCACCCCGATGTCCCGCCCGGCGTCCTCGAGCAGGACATCCTCCTCAGGCTGCGCCGCGAGCTCGACCTATACATCAACCTTCGTCCGGTGAAGCTCCACCCGGGGGTGAGCAGCCCGCTTCGTGACGTGGAGCCTTCCCAAGTCGATTTCGTCGTGGTCCGGGAGAACAGCGAAGGCCTCTACGTGGGTGCCGGCGAATTCACCGCGAAGGGATCCCCGTTCGAAGTGGCGGTCCAGCAGTCGGTGAACAGCCGGTTCGGAGTGGAACGCTGTGTCAGGTATGCCTTCGACCTGGCTCGGGCCCGTCCCCGCCGCCACCTCACCCTGTGTGGGAAGACCAATGTCCTCACATTCGCATGGGATCTGTGGGCCAGGGTGTTCGACGAAGTAGCAGGCGAGTACCCGGATGTGAGCACCGCCTACGCCCATGTCGACGCCACGTGCCTTTGGATGGTGGAAGATCCTGGCCGGTTCGACGTCATCGTGACCGACAACATGTTCGGTGACATCATCACGGATCTCGCCGCTGCGATTCAGGGTGGGATGGGCATTGCCTCGGGGGCCAACCTCAACCCGAATGGTGTCTCGATGTTCGAGCCGATCGGGGGAACTGCTCCCGGTTTCGAGGGAACCGGCCAGATCAACCCGTTGGCCGCGATCGGCGCTGCGGCCATGCTCCTCGACCACGTCGGCGAAGCAGAAGCCGGGGCCGCGATGGAGCACGCAGTCGGCGTCGTCGCCGGTTCGCTCCCCTCGCTCCGTGCAGGGAAGATGGAGGCAACCACATCTGAAGTCGGCGACCGGGTGATCGGCTTGGTGACCGGCCCGGTATCGGTGGGGGTCGCCACTTGAGCCAGCCGAAGACACTCTTCGAGAAGGTGTGGGACACCCATGTCATCGTGCCCGGCGACCCGGCGCTGCTGTTCGCAGACCTGCATCTCGTCCACGAGGTCACCTCTCCGCAGGCTTTCTCCAGCCTCGCTCAGTCGGGGAGGAAAGTGCGCCGGCCCGACCTGACCTTCGCCACGGTGGATCACGGCATCCCGACCACGGGGCGCCACTTGGGGATCCTCGACCCGATGTCGAAGCGCCAGGTCGAGGCCCTCCGTGACAACTGCGCACGCCACGAGATCCCGATGTACGGGATCGACGACCCACGCCAGGGAATCGTCCATGTGGTCGGTCCCGAGCAGGGGATGACCCAACCGGGGATGCTCATCGTCTGCGGGGACAGCCACACCTCGACCCACGGGGCGTTCGGGGCGCTCGCCTTCGGCATCGGGACATCAGAGGTGGAGCACGTCCTCGCCACCCAAACCCTGTGGCAATCGACGCCACGCTCGATGGCCGTCGAGGTGAGCGGCGCCATGCCCCTCGGCGTGACCGCCAAGGACCTGATCCTTGGCATCATCGCCCAGATCGGGGTCGCCGGAGGCACCCGCCATGTCATCGAGTATCGGGGCGAAGCGATACGGGCGTTTTCCATGGAGCAGAGGATGACGATCTGCAACATGTCGATCGAGGGCGGGGCCCGGGCCGGGATGATCGCTCCCGACGAGACCACGATCATGTTCCTCGAGGGCCGGCCCTTTGCCCCCAGCGGCAGGCATTGGGACGAGGCGGTGGACGCCTGGGAAGCACTCGGGACAGACGAGGGGGCGGTCTTCGACAAGGTGGTTGACATCGATGCATCGGCACTGATCCCCCACGTCAGCTGGGGGGTGAACCCGGCTCAGACCACCCGTGTGGACGGATTCGTGCCTTCTCCGGACAGCTTCGATGACCCCATGCAGCGGGATGCCACTATCCGAGCCCTGGAGTACATGGGACTGGAGCCGGGAACCGCGATCAAGGAGATCACGGTCGACCATGTCTTCCTTGGCTCATGCACCAACAGCCGCATCGAGGACTTGCGGGCAGCCGCCGCGGTGGTCGAAGGGCGCAAGGTGGCACCAAACGTCAGCGCGGTCGTGGTTCCTGGCTCGATGCAGGTCAAGGCCCAGGCAGAGGCCGAAGGCCTGCACCGTGTCTTTCTCGAGGCCGGTTTCGAGTGGCGCGATGCCGGTTGCTCCAGTTGCCTGGCCATGAATCCCGACGTCATCCCCTCCGGAGAACGGGTGGCATCGACCTCCAACCGCAATTACGAAGGACGTCAGGGCCGGGGTGCCCGCACCCATCTCGTGAGCCCCGCGATGGCGGCGGCCGCCGCGGTGGCCGGGCATTTCGTAGATGTCAGGGACCTGGAGAAGGCATGAAGCCGGTGCGAAGGGTCGAAGGCTCGATGGTCCCGTTGGACCGCGCCGATGTCGACACCGACCAGATCATCCCCCAACAGTTCCTGAAGCGGATCGAGCGCGACGGCTACGGCGAGTTCCTCTTCTACAACTGGGCCCACCACGACGACGGTTCGAAAGTGGACGACTTCATCATCAATTCCCCGGAACGGGAAGGGGCTCGGGTGCTCGTGGCCGGTGCGAACTTCGGATGCGGATCGTCACGGGAGCATGCCCCGTGGGCGATCCAGGATTGGGGATTCGACGCCGTCATCGCCCCATCCACGGCGGACATCTTCCGCAACAACTCGGCCAACATCGGCCTTCTCGTCGTCGAGCTTCCCGATTCCGAGGTGCGCCGCCTGATGGAACTGGCCGCGGATTCGTCGGCGACGGTTGTCATCGATCTCGAGCACCAGACCGTCACCGGCGACGGTTTCCACGCCAACTTCGACTTCGACCCGTCGGTCAAGGAGCGGTTGCTCCAGGGCTTGGATCGGATAGGCACCACCCTGACCCATGAAGAGGCCATCGCCCGTCACGAGATGAACCGTGCCGGCTGGCTCCCCACCACCACGGTGAGCCCCATCGCCTAGCCGCCGCTCGGGGCGAAGCCCAAGGCCTCCATCAAGGTCTCGAACTGGTCGAGCCGTAGCGATTGCGGTCCGTCACTCAGCGCTTCTTCGGGATGGGGATGGATCTCGACCATGATCGCATCGGCACCGATCGCCTGGGCCGCGATCGCCAGCGGAGCGACGAGGTCGCGGTCTCCGGCCGCATGTGACGGGTCGACCACGATCGGGAGATGGGTGTGCCGGCGCAGCACCGGCACCGCACTCAGGTCCAGGGTGTTGCGGGTCGCGGTCTCGAAGGTCCGAATCCCTCGCTCACACAACATCACCTGCTGATTTCCCCCGGCCAGGATGTATTCGGCGGCTTGGAGCAGCTCCTCGATCGATGAGCTCATCCCCCGCTTCAGGAGCACCGGCCGGTGAGCCCGACCGACCGCGTTGAGCAGAGAGAAGTTCTGCATGTTGCGAGCGCCTACCTGGAGGATGTCCGCCTTGCGTGCCACTCCGTCGACGTCGTCCGGTGAGAGAACTTCGGTGACGACCGGCAACCCGTAGGCGCGCCCCGCCTCCACCAACATCTCCAGAGCCTCGTAGCCCAGGCCCTGGAAGGAGTAGGGAGAGGAGCGGGGTTTGAAGCACCCACCGCGCAGGATCGACCCCCCCGCTTCCTTCACCGCCTTGGCGGCCGCCATCACCTGGTCCCAGGACTCAACCGCACAAGGGCCGGCGATCATCACCAACTCGCCACCGCCGACCTTGACTCCGGCGATCTCGACCACCGTGTTCTGCTCTTTGTGGCCCCGGCTCCCCAGCTTGTAGCCCTTGGGGACGGGCGCCGCCGGCGTCGCCGCCGCCAGCGCCGAGAGCCCTTTCGGCTCGCCATGGGCAACCGGGCGCTCCACCGGCCGCGGACGCAGATCTCGTGAGGGGTAGCTGCCGAGCACCTTGAGGAAGCGGACCTGCTTGGTCAGGGCGTCGAACACCGCCTGGACCTCGGGGTCGGAGAGGTTCCCGTCGAAATCGAGGTAGAAGAGCTCCTCCCGCGGGTTGCTCGGGATCGGCCTCGACTCCAGCATCACCAGGTTGATGTCTGCCTCGCGGAAGATCGCCAGGGCATCCATGAGTGCGCCGGGGTGGTTCCCAACCGCCATCACGATCGAGGTCCTGGCGCGGACCCCATCGGGTACCTCCACCGGGTCCGACGCAACCACCACGAACCTCGTGTAGTTCTCACCCTGGTTGGCGATCCCGGACTTGAGGATGTCCAACCCGTAGAGCCGTGCCGCCTCCTCACTCGCGATCGCGGCCACCGTCGGGTCGTTCATCTCACCGATCATCTTCCCGGAGAGCGCGGTGTCGGAGAAGTAGACGATCTCGCAATGGTCGAGACCAGCCAGGAACTCCGAGCACTGAGTCACCGCCTGGGGATGGCAGTAGACCCGGCGCAGGCCGGTGATCGACGCCCCGGCCACACCGAGCAGACAATGCCGCACCCGGAATCGGACGTCGCCAACGAAGTGCAGCTGGCTTTCGAGAAGAAGGTCGTAGACCTCCGAGATGGCGCCGGACGTGGTGTTCTCGACCGGGAGGACCGCGACATCGGCATTTCCCTGGTGCACGGCACGAACCGCCTCGGCAAAGGTGTGCGCCTTGAGGTAGGTCGGCGTCAGCCCTTTGCCATCGAAGAACTGGCGGGAGGCGAGATGGCTGTAGGAGCCATCGATGCCTTGGATGGCGACGGTGACCGCATCCGGCGCGGCCTCACTCCGCCCGAGGAACTCCTGCTGGACCCGTACCGAGTCGTTGATGATCTCTCGCCAGAGCCTGTTGACCAGGCCCGAGTCGAGATCATGGGTCATCCCGGCGTTGATCCGATCCGAGATCAGATCCTCTTCTCGCGACATGTCCCGCGAGGGCCGGGCGTGGAGGCCCTTCTCCCGCGCCATGCGCAGGCTGAAGGCCTTGCGCTCTGCGAGCAGCTTCAGGATCTCGGCATCGACCCTGTCGATGTCGTCTCGGATCTGGCTGATGTCGTCTTCGTCCAGGTGGTTGTCGTTGCTCATCTCGTCATTCCGTTTCGGGGACGCGGTGCGTCAGAGGTGTGGTGGAGTGGCGCGGGGGTGGGGTGAATCGGCGCTAGGCGCCGAAGTAGAAGTAGGCGAACCCGAAGGGGCGCGGAGCGGCGCCGGAAGCCATCGGGTGTGAGCTCGCCTTCATGTGCGGCGATTATCCACAGCCGGGACAGCTCGTGTCAAGAGCGAGTGGTCTAACTTCGGGTGTGGTGAACAAGGCTCGGGTCGCCAGTGGGATCATCGTGGCCCTCGTCGGGACTGTCTGGGCTCTCCAAGGCCTGAATGTCTCGTTCGTCCCGCACAGCGCGATGACGGGCAAGTTGACATGGGTGATCGTGGGCGGACTGGCCGTCCTCTTCGGGATCTGGCTCGTCTGGTCGGCCCGCCGCCGGGGCGATTCGCCTGGCCCGGGCGACAATGCCGTCTGAGTGGGTCGCCCGTCGATAATCTGCCAGGTCGGAGCCAACATGAGCCAACGACCAGGCCGACCTGGCGAGACCTTGCCGCCCGACGAGTTGCAGAGGTTCCTGTACGCCTGCTCTCACGAGCGGCGGTCTCCGACCACCCAGCGGATAATCGACGGCGCTTCTTACGGCTGGATCCACAGGTTCATCCGCAGCAACAGCGAGGACGGTGGCGGAGTCGCCCTCGATGACAACTGGCGGGAGCCCTACGACGCCGATCCGGTCCAGCTCAGTGAGTACTTCAAGCGGGTGGCGATCCGGCTCCGCAACACTGGGGCGTTCGACTACGCCACCGACCTCCAGGCCCACTTCGCGATCCTGGCCGAGGAGCGGGCCATGCCCTGGCCGTTGGGCTGATCAGATTCGGTCAGGGGATTTCCGATCCCCCGGCGTTCCACTCGCGCTATTCGTCGATGACAGCGATGCCACGTGTGAGATCCATCCTCCCGGGGAAAGTAGAAGGCATGGTCCTCATCCAGTCGAGCACCACCGACTCGCGTCCAGTTCCGGCCCTTGATGCCCGGGAGGCAATGAGCAATGTGCTGGACACGGTTCTCAAGTTCCTCGACATCTGGGAGGAGGCGATCGACCCGGCTAGTTGGCCTGCAGGTTGGGAGGTTCAGTACTCCGAACAGCCGCCGCCTCAGCCTGCGCCGTCGGTCGTAACGGCCCCGGGTCGTTCGGATCCTGGGGTTGGCTCTCACCTTCCAGGAGGCCGGCACGCACTAGATCGCCCAGTTCACGCTTGAACTCTTCGAACGTGAGCTCGGGATAGGTCGCCACCATCTCCCGGTAGGTGTTGCCTTCGGGGTCATCGACGCCCGAGTCGTGAAACTCGATGTACACCTGCAGGATGCGGCTGGCAAGTGGAGTCACTGCGAATGCATCTCCCGACGCTCATATTTGGCTGGGTCAAGGGCCTCCCTTCTCCTTAGCGGAATAGGGAGGCCCTCATATCGGGACGCAGCTCACGAGGAGTCGAGGTCCCGGCGGTTATCGCTGCGTCCCAATACCCGGCCGTCGAGCCTTCCGAAACGTCGTTACGCGTGGCCGCAGCACCAAGAGCCCTGCTGTGCCCTGAGGGATGCGCTGGATTCGGATTCGACCTTGAACAACAGCTTGAGAGTCCATGCTCATCGGAGATGCCGCCTGATCTGGGACAGACCCTCCTCATCCCACGGCACAACCGGCGGCAAGACCAGGCTGCGATAGGTCGGGCTCGACGGAATAGGTTCAATGCGATGTTTGATCGAGAGGTCTTTTCCTGACGACAGCCGCTTCGGGGCCGCCGGCCCAGGGAACCACCAGCCTGGATTCGACGGTGCTCAGCCTCCAGACAGATCGATCCATCGGCCTGAGTGCCGTGGATGCGCAACGCAGGCTGGAGGACGGCAGGAACGAGCTTCCCTCTCCCTCCACCCCGTCCGTGTGGATCAGGGCCTTCCGCCAGATTCGAGAGCCGATGTCCCTGCTCCTGATAGCGGCAGCCGTGGTCAGCGCCGGCCCACTTGGCGAGATCGGAGACGCCCTCGCCATTGCGGTGATCGTCGTATTGAACGTGGTGGTCGCTGTTGTCCAGGAGGAGAAGGCGGTGTCGGCCCTGGAGGCTCTCCGTTCCGCCGGCTCACCATCGGCGTCCGTGATTCGAGACGGGCAGGCTCGAACGATCCCGGCAGCGGAGGTCGTGCCCGGCGACGTGGTATTGATCTCCGCCGGGGATCGAGCCTGCGCCGACATGTGGCTGCTGCAGGGCTGGGCATTGGAGGTGGATGAGTCGCTGCTCACCGGCGAGTCGCTACCGGTCTCCAAGGTCACGCAGGCGGAAGCCGACACGACACTGCCATTGGCCGACCGGGCGTGGATGGTGCACTCAGGGACGCTGATCACCGCAGGAACCGGGCGTGGGCTGGTGCTCGCCACCGGCCCAAACACCGCCGTGGGCAGGCTGGCGACTCATCTGACGGTCGAATCGCCCTCCACCCCCTTGCAGAAGCAACTCAGCAGGCTCTCCGCCAGGTTGGGCCAAGCCGCGGTTGCGGTGGCGGCGGCAGTCTTCCTCCTGACCTTGTTCCGGTTCGGCAGCGGGCCGGGTGCGGTTGAAGAGGCTTTCCTAGCCGCGGTGGCCCTGGCAGTGGCCGCTGTCCCTGAGGGTTTGCCGACCGTTGTCACGTTGAGCCTCGCCTTGAGTGTCCGACGAATGGCACGGCATGGGGCCATAGTCCGCAACCTGCCCGCGGTTGAGACTCTTGGCTCGACCACCGTCTTGCTCACCGACAAGACCGGAACCCTGACGCAGAATCGCATGAGGTTCGAGGCATTGATCCCGATTGGCCGAGAGCGGATCGAGCCTGCCCATATGACTGGATCCCTCGGTGATGCCGTGTTCCGAACCGTTGCGCTCTGTAGTGACGCCGACATCGACCCTGCCATGGGTGACCCTGTGGAGATTGCCCTTCTCGAGCCGTTTCCACCCGACGAGGTGCACCGCATCCGCACCAATAACAGACGTGTTGCCAGCCAGCCATTCGACTCCACGCGGAAGATGATGAGCACACTCCACGAGACCGTCGAGGGCTTCGAGCTGCTGACCAAGGGAGCGCCGGAACAAGTCGTGTCACGGTCGACCCTGCTCATGAGGGAGGACGGGAGCACTTCCCCACTGACCCGGCCGGACCGAGACAGGATCCTCACCGAGGTGGAGGCACTTGCCGCGGCAGGCGGTCGGATATTGGCTCTCGCCCTTCGCAAGATGGACATCCAGCAGACAGATCTCCTCCAGGCAGAACATGAGCTGGTTCTGATCGGGCTTGCGGTCCTCACCGATCCGCTTCGACCGGAGGCCGTTGCGACAGTGGGCAATGTGATGGATGCCGGGGTTCATTTGGTGATGGTTACCGGCGACCATGCTGGGACAGCGTCTGCCGTTGCCAGAGCGGCAGGCCTGACCCATGAGGATGGAGAAGTGGTCACCGGAAGCCAGCTCAGAACCGAAGGGCTGGCGACCCGGTTGGCCTCAACCCGAGTGTTTGCCCGCGTCGACCCTGAGCAGAAGCTGCAATTGGTCGAGGCCTACCAGGCTGAAGGACACGTCGTCGCCGTGACCGGTGATGGCGTCAACGATGCTCCGGCGCTGCGGAGGGCTGACATCGGCGTCGCGATGGGGCTCAGCGGGAGTGAGGTTGCCCGTGAGGCAGCAGATCTGGTGATCACGGATGACGACCTCGATCTGGTGACACGGGCGGTGAGGGAGGGCCGTGCCATCTACGACAACATTCGAAAGGTCGTCGACTACCTGGTCGCGGGGAACATCTCCGAGGTGACGGTCGTCCTAGCCGGCCTCGCAGCCTTTCCTGGGCTGGGGATCCCATTGTTCCCGCTCCAACTCCTTTGGATCAATCTGCTCACAGACGGTCTCCCGGCTCTGGCGCTGGGGTTCGATCGGCCGCGCGGAGGGTTGGGGGTACGGCCCACAGGCCCGAAGACGTCGCAGCTCTTGTCGGGCCGCCGTCTACTCCTGTTGGCCGGCCGCGGCGTGCTACTCGCAGCAGGTCCGATCGCGGCTCTTGCGGTGACCAGGGCGGCCGGTGGTAGCTGGGAAGAGGCGAGGACCGTCATGTTCATCGCCTTGGTGGTTGCCCACCTTCTGTATGCATTCGTGGTCAGGCTGCCGGCTGGCGGCAGCTTCTTCAATGGTCGACTCCTCCTGGCGATCGGGATCGGGCTGCTTCTCCAAGTGGGCACGGTCCTCGGGCCCTTCGGGGATCTCTTCGAAGTGGTCCCGTTGAGCAGGGAGCAGTGGCTACTGGCCATTGGCGCCGGGATAGCTCCTGTTCTTGCCCTGGCGGCGATAGAGACTCTCCGCCTGCGCCATGACCAGCGGAGCCCGGCGACCATCTAGTCGGGACGTTCCCCCAGGTGTGGGAGCGCACTCAGGCCAAGAACCAGTTCAGTTCTGCCAAATGCCGGTCAGGGACGAGGCGCGGCACGGCGACAGCAGACAAAAGGGGAACCAGAACCTGGTCTAACCCCACACAGGCCACCATCATCCCGAAGTCCCCATCGATGGCTGCCTCCGCGGCACGGACCCCCATTCGGGTGGCGAGCACCCGGTCGAAAGCGGTGGGGGTGCCCCCTCGCTGCAAATGTCCGAGAATCATCACTCGTGTCTCATATCCGGTCCGAGCCTCCAACTCGGCGGCGATCACCCCGGACACGCCCCCCAGTCGCTCAAAACCAACATGGTCGGTGCCCATGGTCACGCGACTTCCCGCGGGCCCAGGGATGCCTTCCGCGACAATCACAATCGAGTAATCCCTGCCCGACTCGTGCCGAACCATCAATCTGCGGGCCAGATCATCGAGGTCGTAATCCTCTTCCGGGACCAGGATCGCTTCGGCCCCGCCCGCAAGACCGGCATGCACGGCTATCCAACCAGACTGCCGACCCATCACCTCCACCACCATGATCCGGTTGTGCGCCTCGGCAGTGGTGGTAAGTCGATCGATGGCATCGGTGACGATCTGGACTGCCGTGTCGAAGCCAAAGGACACATCCGTGCCTTCGATGTCATTGTCGATTGTCTTGGGCACGCCGACGACGGCTAGTCCCTCCTCTCCGAGCCTGGCCGCCGTTCGCAACGAGCCATCCCCACCGATGACCACGACGGAGTCGATGCCTGCTGCTGTCAGCGCCGGTATGAGCGAGGCGAGACCGTCACCGTGTGTGTAAGGGTCGGTGCGTGACGTCCCCAAGATGGTGCCGCCGCGGGTCAGGATCCCCCGCACATCGTCCCGCAGCAGAGGCCTGACCCTGCCTCCCATGAGCCCCTGCCAACCATCTTCGATCCCGGACACCGAGTGACCTTGCGCGGTGGCCCGGACTACCACGCCGCGGATCGCGGCATTGAGACCGGGGCAATCGCCGCCAGCTGTGAGCACGCCGATGTGAGACACGAGGTGCGATTCTGCCAGCGTCACGTGTGCCCGAGTGAGATTGTTCGATCAGACAATGAGCGCGTTGGCAACCGCGAAGTAGATCGCGAGTGACAGGAGATCCTGAACGACCGTGGCGAGTGGGCCGCTGCCGAATGCCGGATCGATGCTCGACTTGGAGAAGGCCCAGGGCAATACCATTGCCACCCCGGCAGCAACGGTGGACGCGGCCCAGATGCTGATACCGACGGTGAGTGCGACCTCGATACCCACCCACCAGGTGATTGCGGGAACAACGAGGAGCCCGAGCACCACACCCAGGATCAAACCCGTCAGCAACTCGCGTCGCATCACTCCCCCGACCTTGATACCCACCGAGAGACCTCTCACCACGAGGGTCTCGGTCTGGGTGCCAACGGCGTCTGCGATGTAGACGATCCCGGGGATGAAGAACGCCAGCTCCAAGTGGGCCACCAGACCCCTCTCGAAGCCGGCCACTATCCCGGCGGCGGCCAGGGCTGCGACAAGGCCGACCAGCAGCCAGGGGAAGCGATGCCAGAATCTGAGAACCAATCCTTCCCTGCTCGCGGACCGAGCGGCAGCCGTCTGATGCAGGTAGCCGCTGAGACGAGCCAGATCCTCCCGGTGCTCCTCTAGGAGCACTCCCAGCATTCGACTGGGAGGTATCAATCCGAGGAACTGCCCTTCGTCGGTGACGACAGCGAGGCTGCTTTCATGATGTTGCACAGCCTTGGCTGCAGCCGCCTCCTGGTCTGAGCCTGGTGTCACTATCGGAGGATCAGCATCCATCAGCGAGACGATCGGGGCGTCCCCGGACGCGCAAAGCAGGTCCTCTATCTGGACGAGGCCGGACAGCTGGCCGTCGCGCAGGACCGCGATCTCAGCCGCGCTGTCGAACCGCTGACCGCCCACCAGGCGATCGCGAACCTCTGCAACGCTCTCCCCGACCAGTGCGACGGGGACGCTTTTCGATACGAACGCCAGGGCGCTGGTCGGGGACACCCTGGCGAGCGAATCAGATGTTTCGATCGTCATCCAGCCCACCCACGACAATGTGCGAGATCTGCTCGGCGCCCCCGCGTGCTCGACTCGTGGATCATGTCATCCCATTCATCGGTTTCATGCCTCAAACGTAATTCAGGGATCAGGGGTGAGCCCAGAATCTTTGGTCCGCTCGATGGGGGCCTCCTGCGTGGGTGGGTAACAGGCCCAACCACCCGTCGAGGACCCTCCAATCCGGTCGGAGCCTGAGACTTGACGCCTGATCACACCAAGACCGGCGATCGGACTGCCTCCACGCGGAAACCGCTCCCACTGGCGATCGATCTGGAATCCAGCGACCGACCGATCGCGGCGTCGTTGATGGCCGGGGCCCCTCCGATTTGCGACAGCTCAACGTCGATCCGAGATGCGAGCAAGCTGATGGCAGACCATCGGGCGGTCTTGGTCCGAACTGCGTCTGGCTTCGGGATCGTGACCGACTCGGACCTTCGCCGACGGGTTTTGTCCGAAGGCTTGTCCCCGGACCGGCCAATTGCCGCAGTGATGACATTTCCGATTCATGTCGTAGACCGGGAGACGCTGGTGGACGAAGTGATACTCGAAATGCTTCAGTTCGGGGTCCATCATCTACCGGTCGTGGAGGGCGACGCGGTGATCGGGATGGTGTCAGACCTCGAGCTCTTCGGCGACAAACGTCGCTCGCCTCTCGACCTCCGTAGCCGGATCGAATCTGCCTCGTCTTCGGCCGAGCTCGCCGAGATCGGACGGGGCTTTCCACGAGCTGCCGCCGAATTGTGGGCGGCAGGGGTCGATGCCGAGCACGTCGGGCTGTGGCTCGGCGCTCTGACCGACCGGCTCACGGCTCGTCTCTTGGATATCGGTATTGATCGGCTTGGCCCTGCTCCGGTCGGGTGGGCATGGCTGGCGCTAGGAAGCTTGGGAAGGTGCGAACAGGCGCTCACAGCCGATCAGGATCATGCCCTGATCTACGACGACGGGGGTGACCTTCACGACGAGTACTTCGCCGAGTTGGCCGGGGAGGTCGTTACCGGCCTCGCTTCTTCGGGATTTCCCGAATGCGCGTCGCGAGTGATGGCAACCGAACCTGCATGGAGGATGTCGATAGGAGACTGGCTCAGTCGTGTTGATCAATGGATGGCGGAACCGGACCGCCTCTACGGTTTCTACTCAGGAATCGTTTTCGACTACCGGAGAATTTCTGGAACCCTCGACATAGTCCCCGAACTCGATCGAATGGCCAAAAAGGCCGCCAGGGACATCCATTTTGTAAAGCGGCTGAGCGGACTGGCCGTCGCACACCCCTCGCCTCTGCTGCCATTTGGCCGACTCAGGACCAGAGACGCCGGCGGCGGACGGCGGGCTCTCGACATCAAAGACACCGGGCTCTTCCCGATCACCGAAATGGCAAGGGCCTTGACGCTCGGTTCCGGGGTCGAGGTGCCTTCAACACTGCAACGCCTGCGACGGGTCGGTGATGATCCGGAGTGGTCGGAGGCCAGCGCCTCGCTGATCCAGGTGTTCAAGACGATGCAGCATGTTCGGCTCCAGCATCAGGTGTGGCAACGGGATGCAGGCACGCCCGCGGACGACCTGATCGTCCCAGGACAGCTCGACCGATTGACGTCGCTCCAGTTGAGGGATGCCTTTCGCGTTCTCCGGGCGGTCATGGGCGAGCTCGCCTACCGGCTCGACTTGACGAAATGATCCAGTAGACCATCGGGAGCGATCGCTCCCTATTCCGTTTCTGCACGCCGGCCGAGACCTCAGTCGCCACAGTCAGCCAATAGGTGGCGCCGCGCCGAAGGGGTCGATGCCAGCGCCACGATGGCGAGGGAGACGACGATCAGCAACGGGTGCATCACCGGGTGAAACGGGACCACGAAGAGCTCGATGACCTCGAAGGCCAAGAGGATGATCCCCGTGGCCATCGCGCCTATCCAGGGCCAGCGATAGCCGATCCCGGCCTCGATGCTCCGGGCCCAGGCCCAACGCCACGGGAAGATGAGGCCGGCCACGGTGATGGCGGACGCAGCGGAGATCCCGAGCAGGAACATGCCCGGCCAGAAGTAGTCGTCGACCGGGGTGTCGGATAGGAAATCGAGCGACATCCCCAGTGGATCGATGGGATTGCTCACCATCGCCAAGCCGCCCTGAAGGGCACCAACGACCAGCAGGATCAGGAGGAGGGCCATCGCCAGCACGGAGGCCGGAGGCCGGTGCGCGACTTGTTTCCCTTCCCTGTTCGACAGTGCCGTTTTCATCGGGGACTCCTTTCGACGGCGATCTCGAGGCGAGACCGGTCCTGGCGCAACTGTCTCCCTACCGACGTCGCCCGGTTAGAGGCTTTAGGAGGTATCGACCCGGGAAATGCGCAGGGACCGATGAGCCCCTGCGAGGTGACGAATGGCCCTGTTCGGGAGGTCGTAACACAGGTCCAATCAAAACGACCCAGGAAAGGGCATGACAGGCACGCGAGTCGACATCTCACCCGAGACGAAACGTGCAGCACGTCGCTTCGGATACTCCGTGGCCATCGTCGTCAACCTGATCATGCTGATCGTGGTCCGAAACGTCCTCGACTGGGGCTGGGTGCCTTTCCTGACGAGTGAGTTCTCCGAAGTGGTGCCGTGGATCAGCCTCTCACTCATCGCATCGATCGTCGTCAACGTCATCTATCACTTCGATGACAGACCAACCGTGAGGTCGACGGGACAGATCCTGGTCAACCTGATCGGCATCTTCGTTTCCTACCAGCTCATCCAGGTGTTTCCGTTCGATTTCGCCGACTACCAGTTCAACTGGGCGATGGTCGTGCGGATCGCCCTGATCCTGACGATGGTCGGAGCCGGCATCGGAGTGCTCACGGAGGCGGTCAAGGTCGCTTCCGATGGGCATCTCAGACAGGGAAAACGAAGGAAAGGAAAGTAGGTGAGAGATGACCACAACATCTCAATCGGTGCCAGCCGAGGTCGACCCCCTCAGAGCGGCGCGGAGACATCTGTATCGGAGTAGCACGCAGCGCGTCGTTGCCGGAATCTGCGGAGGGCTTGGCGACTATTTCGCAATCGACCCGGTCTGGTTCCGAATCGGGTTCGTGGTCCTTGCGTTGGCAGGTGGATCGGGGATCCTCGTCTACCTGCTCATGTGGCTGATCGTGCCGCAGGCTCCGGATGGCTACGTGGCGCCCTCGACACGACGCGGCAGCCTCAACGGTGCGGCGGTTGCCGGCGTGGTGTTCATGACCGTGGGCACCGTGGCACTGGTCAACACCCTTGCCCCGTGGCTGGGTCAGTACATCTGGCCGATCGTCTTCGTGTTGGGCGGTCTGGCCCTGTTGTTGGGAGGTCTGAACCGTGACAATCGTTGAGAGCCCTCCGGCCGAGGAGACAGTGGTCAGGCCCGTGCCGCGCCGTCGTGTCTCGATGCCGCAAATCGTCGGTGGCGGCGTCCTGGTGCTCATAGGCATGCTTTGGCTGCTGGAGAGGACCGGGGCGATCGACATGAGCGTCACCGCCGTGCTCGCACTGGCAACCATGGTCATCGGAATAGGTCTGATGCTCCTGGCGAAGGATGGGCCACATGTTGGCCTGATCGTGTTCGGCACATTGCTCGGTCTGGTGACCCTGGTCACCGCGGCCGCGCCTTTCGAGGGGTTCCAGGGCGCGGTCGGAGACCGCACAATCGTGATCTCGTCGGTCGACGAGATCCAACCCGACTACAACCTCTCCTTCGGGACCCTCACCATCGATCTCAGTGAGATCGACGAACTCGGCCCGGCGACCCCGTTGACGGCAAGCGTCGGCATGGGTGAGCTCGTGGTGTTGGTGCCCGAAGACGTCGAGATAGCAGTCGACGCCAGTGTCGGGGCGGGCCAGATCGAGATCCTGGGAAGGGTCGTAGACGGGGTCGACATCGACGACACATATCAGTCGCCTGGATACTCGAAGAGCTCCGAGAGCATCTCACTCGAGCTCCAGGCATTCACCGGACGCGTGGAGGTGGCTCATGAATGAACGATTCCATGTCGGGACGTTCCTGTGGGGTGTCGTCCTGACACTCGCAGGAGCCGCACTTGCAGCCGTGGGATTCGGATGGTGGGAGGTGACGTCGATCGACATCCGATACTTCGGGCCGATCTTCGTGACCCTGATAGGGATTGTGATCCTGCTCGGCGCACTGGTGCCAGGCAGACGCGACGATCCCCGCATCGACAATCCCGAGTAGCAGACCCGGTTGGAGCCTGAGTGCGTGCTCAGGCTCCAACTGTGTCCGGCAAGGCTCGTGCGGGACCCTCTTTTCGGCTCCGTCCGGTCTCAAGACGCAAACGCGTCCAATGTTCAGGGAAATGACTGGAGGGGGCTCATCAGCAACGGATCGAGTCGGGCGACTCAGATCTCCCGGCGCCTCACCAGCTCGGGACGTACGAGTTGAGCGTCGACATGTAGCTGGTTCGCTCGAATACCTCCGGGTCGGGGATCGCCGCATAGCTGAGGCTGCCCCTGGCCTGGGTCACCGATTCGTATTCGTGTTCGTCCAGCCATGCCTCTAGCCCATCTCGCACCTCACCAAGTCGGGTTGGCCCGTGGCGAAGCAGGGCCGAGGCCATCATGAGCACAGTTGCCCCGGCCAAGAGAGCCTTGACAGCATCGTTCGCCTCGTGGATCCCGGAGGTGGCGGCCAGATCGCAGCCGACGCCGTCGTGAAGGATGGCCAGCCAGCGCAGCACGAGTCGCAGCTCGATCGGGCTCGAGAGGACCAGGTTGGGAACGACCCGAAGAGTCTCGAGGTTTATGTCCGGCTGATAGAAGCGGTTGAAGATCACAAGGCCGTCGGCGCCGGCGTCGCTCAGCCGACGAGCCATGTGCCCGATCGAGGAGAAGTAAGGGCCGATCTTGACGGCGAGGGGTAGGTCAACCGCCTTCTTGACGGTCTCTACCAGGTCGAGGTATGACCGCTCGACGTCCTCGCTGGTCGTGGTGACATCGATCACCGGTCGGTAGACGTTCAGTTCGAGGGCGTCGACCCCGTGATCGCCGAGAATACGTGCGTAACGGGTCCAGCCACCGGCCGAGGTTCCGTTGAGGCTGGCAATGACGGGGACGTTCACCTCCTGCTTGGCCTGCCGGATCAGCTCCAAATAGGCATCCGGACCGGTGCCGTAATGGTCGAGACGGGGGAAGAAGCCTTGGGCTGCTTCACCGAAGCCATCGGCACCGATCTCCAGGACGGAGTGCACCGCCATGGCATCGTGCTCGATTTGCTCCTCGAAGAGGCTGGGCATCACGAGCGCAGGTGCCCCGGCCGCGACCAGTCGATGAATGTGATCGATATCCCCGGTGAGCGGTGACGCCGAAGGAACCACCGGATGCGCCAGGTCCAGGCCCAGGTAGCGGGTGCGCATATCGACTGTCATTCGTCGACCTCCGCGTATCGAGCCGTGCGATGGACATGCACCATCTGCTCGTAGAGATTCCATCGATCGTCGATGTCCTGCTGTGCCTTGGAGCCCAATTGCTGGGCACGCTCGGGATCGAGAAGCCCTACCAGGCCAAACCGGGTCTCGGTGCGGGCGAAATCCTCGAAGGGAAGGCTGGGCTTCCGGCTGTCTAGAAGAAGGCCTGGCTCCCCCCTCGCTTCCCGTGCAGGATCGTATCGGTACAGGGGCCAGTGGCCGGCTTCGGTGGCCATCCTCTGATGGTCGATCTGGTGAGTGAGATCAAAGCCGTGAGCGATGCACGGGCTGTAGGCGATGACCAGCGACGTCCCGCGGTAGGCCTCCGCTTCGGCGATGGTCTTCGCCGTCTGATTGAAGTTGGCCCCCATGGCGATCTGGCCGACGTAGACATTCCCGTACGACATGGCGATCTGGCCCAGGTCCTTCTTCCCGGTTGTCTTGCCTCCGGCGGCGAACTTGGCAACGGCTCCGCGAGGCGTTGCCTTGGATGCCTGACCACCGGTGTTGGAGTACACCTCGGTGTCGAGCACCAGGATGTTGATGTCACGCCCCGAGGCCAGGACGTGGTCGAGACCACCGAACCCGATGTCGTAGGCCCAGCCGTCACCCCCCACGATCCAGATGCTGGTCTCGATGAGAGAGTCGGCTACCCCTTCCAGACGTCGGGCCAGAGGGACGTCCATCGTCCTCAGGCGGACCTTCAACTCGGCAATTTGAGCCCGCTGCCGCGTCACGAGGACATCGCGATCGGTTTGATCCGGATTCTCGGCCTGGTCGAGGATCTCCACCGCCAGTGTGCCCAGGCTCGGGGCCAGCGCGGTCACAAGGAGAATCGCATCCTGACGTTGAGCCTCCAGGGCAAGCCTCATCCCCAAGCCGAACTCGGCGTTGTCCTCGAACAGGCTGTTGGACCAGGCGGGGCCCCTCCCGTGGGCGTCCTTGGCCCACGGGGTGGTAGGCAGATTCCCCCCATAGATGGAGGAGCAACCTGTGGCGTTGGCCACGATCATGCGGTCCCCCATCATCTGTGTAACCAGTTTGAGATATGGCGTCTCTCCACAGCCGGCACAAGCTCCGGAGTACTCGAAGAGCGGTTGGAGCAGCTGGGATCCCTTGACCGAGCCCACGATCACATCGGACCGATCGACCTCAGGGATCTCGAGGAAGTAGCTGAAGTTGCGCCGCTCTCGATCGAGGTGCTCGAGCTTTGGTGCCATGTTGATGGCCTTGTGCCTGACCTCTTCCTTCGACTTGGCCGGGCACACCTCGACGCACACCCGGCATCCTGTGCAGTCGTCGGGGGCAACCTGGATTGTGATCCTTCTGCCCGCCAGGTCCTTCCCGGTCGACTCCTTCCAGAGAAAGCCCTCGGGTATCGGCACGTCAGGATCGAATGCCTTGAACCGGATGGCGGCATGGGGGCACACCAGGGCACATCGGCCGCAGTCGATGCAGATTTCCGGGTCCCAGATAGGGATCTCCTCGGCTATGGATCGCTTCTCCCACATGGAAGTGGCCGTTGGGAACGTGCCGTCCACGGGCATGGCGGACACCGGGAGCAGGTCACCCTTGCCGGCGAGCATCATCGCGGTTATCCGCCTGACGAAGTCCGGTGCCACATCGGGCACGGGTTCCGCAATGCGACGCGGACCGTCCACTCCGCCCGCCTCCACTCGGTGGAGATTCGCGATGGCGGCATCGACGGCGGCCTCATTGCGACGAACTACTGTCTCGCCCCGGCCGCCGTAGCTCTTTCGGATGCGCGTCTTGATCGCCTCCAGCGCGTCACGGGTATCGAGAAAGTCGGTCAGATGCAGAAAGCAGGTCTGAAGGACCGTGTTCGTGCGACTTCCCAGTCCTGCTTCACGAGCGATGGACCCAGCGTCGATGGCCCACACCACCAGATCCTTGTCGACGATGTGCGACTGCGCTTCGAGCGGGAGGCGAGCCCAGATCTCCTCAGGCGGGTGAGGGCAGTTGAGGAGGACTGTGGCTCCGGGGGCGGCGATTTCCAGGACATCGGTGTTCTCCAGAAACGCGAACTGATGGACGCCGACAAAGTCGGCCTCGCCGATCATGTAGGTGGAGGTGATGGGGCGCGGCGAGATCCGAAGATGCGACACGGTGCGGGATCCCGACTTCTTGGAGTCGTAGACGAAATATCCCTGGGCATGGAGTTGGGTCGATTCGCCGATGATCTTGACCGCGTTCTTATTGGCGCCGACTGTGCCGTCGGAGCCGAGCCCGTAGAAGACAGCCCGGGTCACATCCTCCGGTTCGTGCCACCAGGAGCGATCCCAGTCGACTGAAATGCCGGAGACGTCGTCGACGATGCCCACCGTGAAATGACGACGTGGCTCGGGCTTGGCCGCCTCGTCGAACACGCCGGCCACCATGGATGGGTCGAACTCCTTGGAGGAGAGCCCGTAACGGCCTCCTATCACATCGATGTCCCTGCCTTCTTCGGCGAGGGCGGCTGTCACATCCAGATAGAGCGGCTCACCTACCGCGCCGGGCTCCTTGGTCCGGTCCATGGTCACCACCCGGCTCGTCGAGAGTGGCAGGGTGCGGCAAAAGGCGCCCACGTCGAAGGGGCGGTAGAGCCTCACCGCGACCAATCCAACTCTGGCGCCTTCCGCCACGAGACGGTCGATCGCCTCGGTGGCCGCTCCCACTCCGGACCCCATCAAGACCATCACGGTTTCCGGCTCCGGGTGGCCGTGATAGTCGAACAGCTTGTACCCCCTCCCTGTCTCTTGAGCGAAGCGGGCCATGACCTCGGAGACGACCATGGGTGTGACCGCGTAGTAGGGGTTGGCTGCCTCACGCGCCTGAAAGAAGACGTCGGGGTTCTGCGCCGTGCCCCTGATCTCCGGACGATTCGGGTTGAGAGCGCGTCCGCGGTGGGCGGCGATCAGGTTTTCGTCGACCAAACTCCGGATCGTGTTGTCGTCGACGACTTCGATCTTCGCCACCTCGTGCGAGGTTCGGAACCCATCGAAGAAGTGGACGAAGGGAATCCTCGCCTCCAGAGTCGCGACATGGGAGATCAAGGCCAGGTCCTGGGCCTCTTGGACGTTGGAGGAGCAGAGCATGGCGAAGCCGGTTTGCCGCACTGCCATCACATCGGAGTGATCGCCGAAGATGGAGAGGGCGTGAGTGGCCACTGTCCGGGCGGCAACATGGATCACCGTGGGAGCGAGCTCCCCGGCGATCTTGTACATGTTGGGGATCATCAACAACAGCCCTTGAGAGGCAGTGAACGTGGTGCTGAGGCCTCCTGCGGTCAGCGAACCGTGAATCGCCCCGGCGGCGCCGGCCTCGCTCTGCATTTCCAACACCTCGGGCACGACACCCCACAGGTTGGTCCGTCCTTGGTGTGACCATGTGTCGGCCAACTCCCCCATCGGGGAGGCGGGCGTAATGGGGTATATCGCGATCACCTCGCTCAGGAGATGCGCGATCCGGGCCGCAGCCTCGTTGCCATCGAAGGTGGCGAGAGACGGTCCAATCATTGGACTCATGGCCCCAAGGTATGAACCGATCGAACTCCCCCATAGGGACCTATGACCCCACCGCAATCCCGATGGACTCTGATCCGATGCTTGAAAGGGCCGTTCGATGAAGGAGTCGACTTGCGACAGAGCCGGGGACGTCCGACGAGGTCCCCGGCTCCTGTATCGCTTGCCTCAGATGATCCAGAGGACGGCGAAGGTGATGGCGCCGGCAAAGGCCGCCAGCGCAAGCACCGTCGGGACGATCACGCGGAACGTCCACCCCGGGTCATCGACGTAAGTCATCCGAGCGAAGAGCCCGAATGCTCCGGTGAGCAGGAGACCGGCCGCGATGAACATGGCGAAGTACCAGCCTTCGACCAGTCCACCGAGGAACCAGGTGGCCGGGACGACGTACATCCACGTACCGACCGCTGCCGCCAGCACACCTGCGATCCCGAGAACCCACTCTGTGAGGTGGGACCGCCGTGTAGGCATCCGGGTGACCTCCGTCAGAGGCTTCTCACGAAGGGCTGTCACGAAGATCACCTCCTTTCCTGGATCTGCCCATTGCGGGCGATCCAGAGCCGATCATCATCAATAGGACGCTCGGCCGATAGAGGCTTTGGTCGGCCATGGTCGAGCCATTGGTTGCGAATGGCCGGGTTTTCCCATTGTGTTGGGCCCGCACCAAGTCTCGTTCCCGCTCCAGCCGCCGCTTACCTCGCATCCCGTTTACAGGGCATCGGACTCGTCGAGCTTCTGTGGATGCTCGACGAGCCAACGAAGCTTGTCGTGGCGTGTCCATTCAGACAACAGCTGCGGAGGATCTTCGACGGTGCAGCAGTCCAGAGGAGTCAGTCCGCCGAGTACGTGACGGTCATAGCGATCCAAATCGCGTTCGAAGTAGAAGAGTTCCGACCCGTCCGAGAAGCGGACCCTGACCGGCTCTCCTGCGCCTCGTTCTACAGGGAGGCGCATCCCCATACTCCGGGCCCGCTCGATCAACACCTCATCGAGATGGTCGGGAGTCGGGTTCAGGGCACTGTCTGGACGATTCCGGTATCGATGGGCGAGCACGACGTATGTGCTCACTCCCGACACCGCAAACGAACCGAGGATGACCACCAGGGCTTGCAGCAACTCACTGTTGCCGAGGCCAATTCCGGCTGACAACGCCAGCATGTCGACGACGCTACGGCGTCGAGTTGTCGCCGAGATGAACACCAAATGACCACTGGGTGAGAGTTTCTGGTCAGACGATCGGTCTCACCCCAACAGCTGTCGTCATCCGGATACCATTGACACATTGTTGATGCGACGCCTTCTACTGTCGACGAGCATCTAGCCAACCGCCGGAATGCCCTCGGGCGCCGTCTGGGTGGAGCCGTTGATCTGGTCGACGGATCGCAGGCATCGATCGCGCCGAGCCATCCATTCATGTCGGGCGAGGCCGCCCCATGACGGTCGACTCGGCCAGCCCACGGCGTGCCTGGCTGGAGCGACTTCCGTCGTGGGCCAAGCGTCTGGTCACGATCGGAACGGTGGCGGAAGACGACGAGGAGGAGCGCCTTCGGAAGGCTTCCCTGGTCCTCACTACAAGCATGATCACGGCCCTGGCGGTCATCTGGGTCGGGACCTATCTCATGCTCGGCCTCTACGTTTCAGCGGCCATACCGCTCGCCTATCAGATCATCTCGATTGGCAGCATCGTCTTGCTGGCACAAACGGGACGTTTCGCGTTTTTCAGAGGCAGCCAACTCGCTCTGTTGCTCCTGCTCCCAACGCTTCTTCAATGGAGCCTTGGCGGTTTCGGGGCGTCGAGCGGGGTGATTCTCTGGGCCCTGATTTGCCCTCTCGGGGCGTTGATCCTCTCCCCCCGTCCCTTGCCCTGGTTCCTGTCGTATCTGGCCCTGATGGTGACCTCGGGGTTGATTGAGCCATTGCTGACCCCTGCGCCGATACCGGCTCCGATCAGGGTGGGGTTCTTTGTCCTGAACATGGGAGGCGTCTCAGTCGTGGTCTATCTCCTGCTGCGGTACTTCATGACAGGGTTGGCCTTGGAACGGGAGAAGTCAGAGAGACTGTTACTCAACGTCTTGCCCGCGTCGATCGCCCGCCGGTTGAAGGCAGGAGAGCGACCTCTTGCCGATCGCTTCGAGGAGGTGGCTGTCCTCTTCGCCGATCTGGTCGATTTCACTCCGATGTCTGAGCTGCTCACTGCTGAGGAAGTCGTCGCGTTGCTCGATGGGCTCTTTTCGGAGTTCGATGCGCTTGCTGAGAATCGCCGATTGGAGAAGATCAAGACCGTTGGGGATGCATACGTGGTGGTCGGCGGCCTTCCCGAACCGCGCTCCGACGCTGCCGAGGCGGTAGCCGATGTGGCCCTGGAAATGATGAAAGTCGTGGCGGCATACCCCACATCCACTGCCAGCAAGCTCAACCTTCGAATCGGCATCGACATCGGACCGGTGGTTGCCGGCGTGATCGGCCAGAAGAAGTTCACCTACGACCTTTGGGGCGACACGGTCAACACCGCCAGTCGGATGGAGTCCCACGGAATACCCGGTCAGATCCAGGTGACCGAGCGGGCAATCAGCGGCTCAAGCATCGGTACCGCTTCCAACCCCGCGAGTCGGTGGAGATCAAAGGAAAAGGGCGACTTGTCCCTTACCTACTCCTGGGGCTGACGGAGGACAGCCCTCATCGAATCGAGACAATCCCGACTCACCAGTCCTAAATCGGGCCTGGATCTTCGAAGAGCCCGGTGGCTATGGCGTCGGTGAGCCCGAGAATCCGCTGCGTCCCGGCGTCCTCTCCCTTTTCAAAGTCCTCGCCCTCGACCGCCATCGCGTTGGTGACGTGAGCGACGCACACCACTCGCTCTTCGGCGGCATGGGCATATGCATAGAGAGAAGCCGCTTCCATCTCCACGGCGTGGACTCCGGCAGCCGCAGCGGATGCGATCGCGGATGGAGTCTCCCGGAATGGGGCGTCGGTCGTCCAAGTTGCTCCTCGGTGGACCGGCTCGTCGAGCCCGTCGAACGCCTTTACGAGATCTTCGGACAGCTGAGGGTCGAGATACGCCCACTCGGAGGGCGGGAGGTAGTGGCCGCTGGTGCCCTCATCACGCCAGGCCCGCTCTATGAGAACGAAGTATGGGGGTGCAGCGAGTGGGGTGATGACGCCGGCGGAGGTGACCGAGATCAGAAGGGTGCAGCCGGAGGCAAAGAGCTGCTCGGCGACCAGTACGGCATATGGGCCACCGACGGCGCTCGGGACGATTCCGACTTCGCCGACGTCGAGGTCACAGACCCACAGCTCGGAGTGGTAGCAAGCCCATCCTTCGAGTCGGTGGGCCATACCGCTGCGGGCGAGATGGCGGACGACATCGCCGTCAGGGTCGAGGAGGCACACTTTCGGCACTTCCACTTCGGGCAGATGGCGTTGCCGACGCGCTTCGCGCATCAGGTTCTGCGGGGTGAACACCGACTCTTCGCGGTAGGCGCGAGTGCTCAGCCCGGCGGATGAGTCACTCATGGTGCCGCTGCGGCTTGGCCAAGGGTGCCTGCAACCCAGGTGAACGGCTGTGAGACACCGCTTGGGGTGATGTGGACCTCGCGGCGCTGTTCCACGACGGCAACGGCTCCCAGAGCCGTCCTCAACGCGTCGACGAGGCCTGATGCGTCGTATCGCTCGACCGGCAGACCCGAGCAATGGTCGGGACCATCCGCCGCGAATGTGCCGATGATGAAACTTCCACCTGGTCGCAATGCCAGATCCATCCGCTGCAGATAGGCGGTCTGGTCCTCGGGCGATGTGAGGAAATGAAAAAGTGCCCGGTCGTGCCACAGGTCCCATTTACGAGCAGGCTCCCACATGAGCAAGTCAGCTCGGAGCCAAAAAACGTCGTCGGGCTCGCCGAGCCGCCGACGGGCGGTACTGAGTGCCAACGCTGACACGTCGAGGACCGTGATGTCGCCGAAGCCGCGCCGGAGAAGCTCGTCGACGAGCGTCGAGGTGCCACCCCCGACGTCAATCACCGCGGCGGATGGGCCTACATGCAACTCGCCCATCAGGTCGAGCGACATTTGGGGCGTTGGCTGATACCAGGAGACCTCCCGGGATCCAATCCGTTGGTATCGGTTGTCCCAAAAGGCGCCTCGCTCGAGGTCGGAGGGATCTGCATGCTCCGTCATCGACACACGGTAAACCTGACACTGGGTCCGTGAGTAAGGAGCGTTCAAACATGAGCAGGGCGAGCTCCTGGAGTCACCGCGGCCTTCGAAGATCATGACTTGGGAAAATGTTCACTACAATACCCCCCTAAGGTATCAAGGAATGAACGTGCGTGGTTACGAGATCAACAAGGACGACTATCTGAAGCGACTGGCCCGGATCGAGGGTCAGGTCCGGGGTCTGCAGCGGATGATCACCGAGGACAAGTACTGCATCGACGTGTTGACCCAGGTCAACGCGGTCTCGGCAGCCCTCAAAGGAGTGGCGGTGGGGTTGTTGGACGAGCACGTCAGACACTGTGTCCGTGAAGCCGCCGAAGCCGGGGATCAGAGAAGTGCCGACCAGATGGTGACCGAAGCGACTCAGGCGATCGAGCGGCTGGTCCGTTCCTGAGGCGAGGGGGAATGAGGATGAGCACCAACGACAACCATCACGACGGCCACGACCATCACGGCCATCGAGCCCATGGCGAGCCGACCGCTACCGAGATTCGTCACGAGTCCGGGAAAGAAGCTGCCAGGGATGATCACGGTCATGGCGGTCACCAGGGAGATGGCGGCCACGACAAGCACGCCGGGCACAGCGTGGCCATGTTCCGGGACCGGTTTTGGCTGTCGCTGGCCCTGACCCTCCCGGTGATCTTCTTCTCGGAGATGATCCAGGAGTGGTTCGGCTACACCGCCCCCTCCTTCCCGGGCTCGGAGTTGATTCCGCCCGTGTTGGGAACGGTCATCTTCTTCTACGGCGGCTCGCCGTTCCTGAAGGGCGCCGTAGGGGAGATCCGGGACCGACAGCCGGGGATGATGCTCCTGATCGGGATGGCGATCACCGTCGCCTTCCTCGCCTCGATGGCGACCACGCTGGGCTGGTTCGATCTCGAGTTCTGGTGGGAGCTGGCCGCCCTGATCACGATCATGTTGTTGGGCCATTGGATGGAGATGCGAGCGATCGGCCAGGCGCGGGGCGCCCTCACAGCCTTGGCGGACTTGCTGCCCGACGAAGCCGAGCGGGTCACCGACAGCGGGACAGAAACAGTGTCGCTCGCCGACCTCCAGGTGGGCGACCTGGTGTTGGTCCGGCCCGGGGGTCGCATCCCCGCCGACGGGGAGATCACCACCGGGAG
>JBIOVB010000057.1:0-3678 GCA_044867525.1 Acidimicrobiia bacterium
CTGGTGCCGGTCCCACCAGATGGATCCGAGTGCCCGGCCCTCGAGCCGGCCCTGCTCGGCCAGGGACCGATAGGCGCCGTGCACCGCGGCGTCGACGTGGGCGTCGAGCCAGGCGGTGATCCCCTTCGAGACCAGGTATTCCTGTCCCGCGAGGATCCCCGCTACGACGTCATCCATGGTGTCGGGGGGCGAAACCCGCTCCACGAGGGCTGCAGCCCCTTCGTGGAGAGTTCCCTGCGGTGATCCGTCCGGGTTGCGCTCGATGCGGCCATCACGGGGGTCCGTAGTAGCCGCGTCAACCCCGGCGAGATCGAGGGCTCGGCTGTTCACCCATGCCCCATGTCCGTCCGCGTTCCATACCAGCACCGGACGGTCGTTGACCACTGTGTCAAGGAGATCCTTGGGAGGGCACCCCCGGGGGAACCAGGTCTGATGCCACCCGGAGCCGACCACCCATTCGTCGTTGGGGTGGGTCTCGACGTATCGAGCCAGGTAGTCGAGTGCATCTTGGGCGCTACCGCAGCCCTCGAAGTTGCATCGGAGCAGGTCGAGCCCGCTGCTCGAAGGATGAACATGAGAGTCCTGGAACCCCGGGGTGAGAAGCCGGCCTTCGAGGTCCACTACCCGGGTCTCCCTGCCGATCAGGTTTCCGATCTCCGAGTCCGCCACCACCGCTGATATCCGGTCCTTGGTGATACCCACCGCCCGGGACGATGCGTGTGAGCCGTCGCTGGTGAACACCGGACCGTTGTGGAACACGAGGTCGGCGGGCATGGCCGGCGAGGGTAGCCAGGAGCAGCTCAGGTAATCTCAGGAGATGTCTTCGTTCTGGCACCCGTTTGGAGAGATGAACAAAGTGCAGCACGCGCCGTTCGTGGTCGACCGCGGAGAGGGGGTCTACGTATACGACGAGGAGGGGAACCGATACCTCGACGCTGCAGCCTCCCTGTGGTACATGAACGTCGGTTATGGCAGGGACGAGATCGTCGATGCCATGGCGGAACAGGCCCGCAAGCTCCCCGCCTTCCATGCCTTCATCGATTATGCGAGCCGACCCCCGATCGAGCTCGCGGGGCGCATCGCTGCGGTGTCACCCGATCCCGAGTCCAAGGTGTTTTTCGGATCGGGAGGTTCGGACGCAGTCGACACCGCGGCCAAGCTGGCCCGCCGCTACTTCAACGCGGTGGGTGACCCCGATCGGACGGTGTTCATCGCCCGGGAATGGGCCTACCACGGGATGCACACGTACGGAACCACTCTCGGCGGGATGGAACCGAACCGGATCGGCTACGGCGGCGACCTGGTGGCGGATGTGGTCTTGGTGCCATACGACGACGCCGAAGCTGTAGAGAAGGCGATCGACCACGTCGGAGCGGAGAGGATCGCCGGCATCTTCGTCGAGCCGGTGATCGGCGCCGGCGGGATCCGGCCGGTGTCGGCCGAGTACCTGACCGCGGTCCGTGAGTCGATACGCGCCTCGGGCGGCCTCTACATCTCCGACGAGGTGATCACCGGTTTCGGACGATGCGGCGACTGGTTCGCGGCCAACCTCTATCGCCTCGAGCCCGACATCATCACCTTCGCCAAGGGGGTGACCTGCGGTTACGCCCCACTGGGAGGTGTGGTGGCCAGCCCCAGGGTCGCGGCTCCATTCTTCGACACCCCGGGCCTGATGTTCCGCCACGGGTACACCTACTCCGGGCACAGCACTGCCTGTGTGGCCGGTCTGGCAGTGATGGACATACTCGAGCGAGAAAGGCTTCTCGAGCGAGCGGCCGAGCTCGAGGACGAGCTGTACAACGCACTGCTCCCCCTCGAAGACCTCCCGGTTGTCTCCAGCATTCGACGGGGGGTGGGGGCATTGGCCGCGGTCCAGTTGGAGGTCGGCGACGACGAAACGCTCCCCTATCGAGCGGCGGCGGCCTGCCGTTCGGCTGGCGTCCTCACCCGCGCGGTGGGTGGCGGGGGGTTGCAGGTTTCCCCGCCGTTGATCATGACCCCGGGCCAGGTCGAGGAGATGGCCTCGCTGTTCCGGGCCGGCCTCGAGGCCGTGTGAAGCAAGCACCTCTGTGGTGGGAGGATTGCCCCCGCCCTGAGGGTTTGACCTCGGAGCTCCCCTCCGAAGCCGACGTCCTCATCGTGGGCTCGGGGCTCACCGGCCTCTCCGCCGCGCTGCGGCTGGCCCGGGGTGGAAAGAGCGTCGTCGTCGTAGACCGGGGGCGAATCGCCTCCGGTGCCTCCTCGATCAACGGGGGAATGGTGTCGCCGGACATCAAGGCAGGTATTCGGGTGATCTTCGACCGCTACGGCCCGGAGGTGGGGCGCCGAATGTGGGAGGCGACGGTGCGCTCGGTTGAGCTCATTCCCGAGATCGTTGCCCGGGAGGGGCTCGACGTCAGCATGGTGCGCGGCGGAATGGCCGCGTTGGGGACCAGGGCCGACTCGAAGGAGAGGTTCGAGAAGTCGGTGGCCTGGTATCGGAGAGCTGTTGGGGTCGATTGGGAGGTGCTCGGGCCGGACCTGGTCTCCGAGGTCGTCGCTGGGAACAGGTTCACGGCCGCTCTCTACGAGCCGGAGGGGCTCGGGATCCAGCCGGCCCGCTTCACCTTCGGCCTCGCCTCCAGTGTCGCAGCCGCCGGTGCAGCTCTCGTCGACCAGTGCGCTGCGATCGAGATCAGCGGAGACGGGCCAGGGTTCAAAGTCGGCACCGCCCTTGGGATAGTGAAGGCAGGCCAGGTGGAGGTGGCGACCAATGGTTACACCACCGCCGAGCCGGTGCCCGAGCTCGCAAGACAAGTGGTGCCGGTTGGCTCATACATCATCGTCACCGAGCCCCTGGGTGAGCGAGCGGAGAAGATCTTCCCCAGAGGATCGATGACCTACACCAAGAAGCGCCTGCTCAACTACATGAGACGGACTCCTGACGAGCGGATCCTCATCGGCGGGCGCCGCAACCTGCACACCGGGCTCGACCTCGAGGAATCGGCGGCAGACCTCCGGCGTCAGCTGATCGACTACTTCCCCGACCTCGCCGACGTCGAGATCACGAATGTATGGGGAGGAAAGCTCGCCGTCCCCTTCGACCTGATACCTCACATGGGCCAGATAGGCGGCGTCTGGTACGCCATGGGCTATGCCGGCCACGGGGTGGGCCTAGCCACCTTGATGGGCACCGAGCTCGCTGGGATGCTCCTCGGGGAGGAGCCACCGAGCGTGTTCACCACCGTCCCGCCGCCAACCCGCTTCTACTACCGGGGCGAGCCCTGGTTCCTCACTCCGGCATCGATCCTGTACCGGGCCCTCGACCGCCTCGGCCGTTAGGTTCGGCGCCGATTGTGACCACCGACTCCACCAAGAAGTGCCCCGAATGCGCCGAGCAAATCGCGGGCGAAGCGTTGTTGTGTCGCTACTGCGGCTACGACTTTCGCACCGGAAGTCGAGCCGTTCGCACCGGCGCCCCATCGATGAACGGAATGGCTTTGACGTCGATGATCCTGGGGATCCTGTGGTTGTACTGGATCGGCTCGATCCTGGCGCTGATCTTTGGATACAGGGCGAGACGAGAGATCAAGGAATCCAACGGGTCTCAGACCGGGGATGGATTAGCGACCGCAGGGATCGTCCTCGGCTGGGTGGGCGTTGCGACCTTCTTCCTGGCGATGGTCCTGATCGTCATCG
>JBIOVB010000058.1:0-19192 GCA_044867525.1 Acidimicrobiia bacterium
CCTCCCCGCTCAGAGCGTCATGGACCATGTTCGCCCGCCCCGATATCCCATCGCCATCGTCGTCCCCGGGGTCGGCCGCGCTCAGGATGTCCGATTCGGGTATCGCCTCGAGCAGGCCCGAGCCGAACACCGGAGGTGCCAGCCGCGGTGAGACCATCACATCGACAGAGAGCGGTCCGTAGGCGAGGTCATCGAACTCGTGCAGCGGCCGCCGCAGGGTGTATGGCGAGCCATCCCCGTATACGCCGTCCTCTTCGACGTAGAGCCGCCTGACCGTTCCCTCCGGATGGACACCCAGGACTGCTCGGTCTTGCAATTGCCCGCCATAGGACGGGTCCGGTGACTGCCCCCCGCCCGACATGAACCCGAGTCGGAAGAGAAGGCCGATCTCTCCCGATTCCGGGCTCCCACGACCGTCGCGAACATGGCACGACGCACAGGCCTGGGCGTTGAACAGCGGCCCGAGCCCGTCACGGGCCTCCGTCGAGGAGGGAGCGGTCACCCAGTTCTGGGTGAAGAAGCTGTCCCCGACCTCGAAGACTCGGCGCTCCTCGCTGCTCAGGTTCCGGGCCGCGTTGCCAAAGGCGTCACGATTCGACGAGTCCGTGGTGCCCTCCCCACCGCTCTCCGGCTCCATGAGCTCGGCGGGTGGGCCGAGACAGGCAGTGACCAGACCGAGCACGATCAGGGCCCAGCTCCCGGGGCGGGCACGTCTCGGGCTCGATCCGCGGACCGAGGTCACATCAGCTCAGGTTCAGCTCGAGACCGAGCGCGGTGGCAGCCTCCACCAGAGTGTCGGCCTGGACGTTCAGCGCCTGGATCGTCTCACTGATGGCCACGCGGCCCGGTTGGTCGTCGGGGACACCTGGCGCCAGGCTCTGGTCGAATGGCGGTGGGATTGCTTCGGCAAGGGAGACACTGGACTCGATCTCCACGGCGAGTCGTTCCGCCAGATCGGGATCGACTGCCGCGACCAGGTCATCGATCCCGGGGCCGGCCGCGCTCCCCAGCTCTCCCAGGTACACCAACCGGATCCCGCTGGCATTGCCCACGACATCGGCGGTGGTGTTGTCCGAGAAACAGGAGTGCTCGTCTTCCTGCGAGTGCTCCTCATACGCCACCGTCAGGCGCTCACCGGCGAGCTCGCCACGGCTCAGCTCACCGATCCCGGTGAGGATCATCGAGAGAGCCTCGTCGGCCGGAAGCGCGAGGAACTCCTCCCGATAATTGCCGTCGACGTCGGGTGCCCAGGCCCGCACGAGAGAGTCGAGATGCTCTATGAGCAAGCCCGAGGCAACCGTGAGATAAGTGGCCCTCCGGTCGGCGTTGGGCGCCGATGCGAAATCATCTGCGGGCCGGGCCCCGGGACCGTCTGCGGAGAGGTCCTGACCCCAGAGCAAGAACTCGATTGCGTGCCACCCGGTGGAGATATTGGTCTCACCGCCGCTCTCGTTGAGCGAGGTGATCACATCGGCATCGATGGTTGGGTACTCGTCGGGACGATTGATGATGCCCGACTCCGCAGATCCCTCGACATAGTCGATGTAGGCCTCGTCCAGGGGCCATGCGTTGACCAGACCCTCGACACCGGTGTCGTCGGCGTCGATCGGGCCTCCATAGAAGCGAAAGGCCTCGGTCGGCCCGTAGTCGTCACGCGCTGTGAGCCAGGCCCCACGGGCCGCCTCCAGATTGGCCTCCGTGGGGTCGGCGACAAAAGCATCGATGGCGGAAGCCATCTCGGTGGCCGATTCCAGGCTCCTCGAGTACGCCTCGTGGACGACAGCTGCGTAGTTGGACACCACCTCACCCCGCAGCTCATCACCGGCATCGTCACCACAAGCAGTGACAACAAGCACCGCGCCCAGGGCGGCGGCCATCCCCTTCAGTCTCATTGGGCCCTCCTCGGCTCCCGAATCGTTCGGTAGCTAACGATATTAAACACTACGGCGGTAGTGCAAATGGTGAGGAACGGGAAGCGGTCAGCCGAGGCGGTCGAAGACCCAGACGATCCCCTGGATCAGGCGCCATCCCAGGTAGATCACCACCAGGACGATCATCAACCGAAAGCTGAACGGCGCTCGCTCCTCATCCTGCGGAGGCGGTGAATCGGTCACCTCCGCTCCCCCGCCCGGGAGACGATGTGGATCGGGCTCCCGGTGAAGTCCGCCGCTTCGCGCAGGCGGTTCTCGATGAAGCGCAGATAGTCGTCCCCCAGCTCCCCCCCGGAGACGAAGAGGACGAAGGTGGGCGGGGCGGTTCCCGCCTGGACCACGTAGTGGATCTTGGGGCGTCGACCCTTGCGCACCGGTGGCGGGTGGGCGTTGACCCACTCCCTCACCGATCGGTTGAGCTGCCCGGTTGGGATCCTCGTGGTCCGGGCCGCGGAGACGACCTCGATCGCCTCCGGGAGGCGGCCGATCCGGGACCCGGTGAGGGCCGACATCCTGATCACCGGTGACCAACCCACGAAGCCGAGGCGGTCCGGCAGCGACCTCTCGGTGATCTCCCGCTGGTCCTCGTCGATCGCGTCCCACTTGTTGAGGATCAACACCAGGCCCACACCGGCGTCGACCACCTCGCGTGCGATCCTCTGATCCTGGTGGGTGACTCCGTCGCCGGCATCGATGAGGAGCAGGGCGACATCCGCCTCGCGCAGGGCCTCCCGGGCCCGGAGCACGGAATAGAAGTCGGCGTCATCGCTGATCTGTGGCTTGCGCCGGATCCCGGCGGTGTCGACGAGGCGGAACCTCGACCCGGCCAGATCGACCTCGATATCGATCGGATCCCGGGTGGTGCCAGGGACCTCGGAGACGATCACCCGGTCCTCGCCGGCAAGCCGGTTCAACAGGGTGGACTTGCCGACATTGGGACGGCCCACGATCGCGATTCGCGCCAGATCGCCCGGCTCGGGAGCCCCGCCGGTCTCCGGCAGCGCCTTCACCACCTCGTCGAGGAGATCCCCCACTCCCCGACCGTGGTAGGCGCTGACCGAGCGTGGCTCACCGAGGCCCAGACTCCAGAAACGGTCGACATTCCCCTCCAGGGAGCTGTCGTCGATCTTGTTGGCCGCCAGGATCACTGGAAGGCCCGACGAGCGGAGGATGGAGATCACCCCGGTGTCGTCGTCGGTCAGTTCGGTTGTCCCGTCGACAACGAGAAGCACGGTGTCGGCACCCGAGACCGCAGCTTCCGCCTGCTCCCGGATGGACATGTTCATCTCGCCGTCGGGCTTGACTTCCCATCCCCCGGTGTCGACCAGCATGAACCTGCGTCCCGCCCAGTCCGCCTCGAACTCCCTCCGGTCCCGGGTCACCCCGCTGCTCGCCTCCACGACCGCAGTCCGGGAGCCGATTATCCGGTTGACCAACGTCGACTTGCCGACATTGGGCCGACCCACGACCGCGACTACAGGCAGCGAGCTCATATGTTCACTCCGGAGTCGCGCATTCTGGCTCTATCGAGCCGATTAGACGCTTATCAGGTCGAGGGCCTCGGTGGCTGTCCAGTCCCGGTCCCGCTCCAGCCATCCCGGCTGAGCGCGGGAGACCGATGTGACCCCGGCCTCGACCAGTGCTTGAAGCGTGGTGACGAATGCCCGGAGCTGGGGCGGAAGGGGGAAGTACTCCTTCTCCTCGATGGACGACCAGAGCTCGAAGCCCTTGTCCGGGGCGAGACGGTCGATGACCTTTTGCACCAGGTGGTCGGGTGCGGAGGCGCCGGCAGTGAGCCCCACCACCGAAACCCCCTCCAGCCACGCATCCTCGATGTCTGCTGCCGAGTCGATGCGATGGGCGGCGACCCCGTTCTCGCGCGCCACCCTGACCAGTGCCTGGGTGTTGGATGAGTTGTGGGAGCCGACGACGAGCACCAACTCGCACTCCTTGGTGAGCCCGAGCACGGCTTCCTGGCGGTTGGTGGTGGCATAGCAGAGGTCTGACTTGCGGGCGGTGTTGAGCTCGGGATAACGCTCGACCGCGTCGTCCATTACCGCCATCCACTCATGGACCCCGAGTGTGGTCTGGGCGAGCAGCGCAACTTTCGTAGGATCGGCGGGGGCGAAGTCTGCGAGGCCGGTCTCCGGTTCGACGAGAGTGATCGCGGCAGGCGCCTCGGCAACCGTCCCCACCGCCTCGTCGTGGCCCCTGTGGCCGACATAGATGATGTCGTAGCCATCTCGGGCCATCCTCTTCACCTCGTGATGGACCTTGGTCACCAGGGGGCACACGGCGTCGATCACGACCGCCGCCCTATCGGCGGCGCCCTCGACCACCTCGGGCGAGGATCCGTGGGCGGAGAGCATCACCGGGGCCCCCAGAGGGACCTCGGCGATGTCGCCGACGAAGACCACCCCCACGCCCTCGAACGCCTTCACCACCCACTCGTTGTGGACGATCTCGTGATAGCAGTAGACCGGCCCGTCGAAGATCCGGGTCATCCAGGTCAGAGCCTTTATCGCCATCTCCACACCGGCACAGAATCCCCTGGGCTCGGCGAGAAGGACGCGTTCCACCGTCATGGGTGTCATGGTAGGTCTGGCCCTGGAGTCAGGATGAATGGTCGCGGACCAGGCCCACCACGTGCTCGACCACCTCGTCGAAATCCAGGTCGGAGGTGTCGACGAAGGCTGCCCCCGGGGGGATGGTGAGGGGCGATGCCTCCCGGGAGGAATCGATCCTGTCCCGCCTCTCCAAATCGGAGTGCACCGATCCTGTGTCGGTGCCCGATTGGATCGCGCGGCGACGGGCGCGCACCTCGGGCCGGGCGTCCAGATAGATCTTGACCTCGGCGTCGGGGAAGACCACGGAGCCGATGTCCCGGCCCTCGATCACTGCCCTGTGGTCATGCCGATCTGCCCAAGCCCTCTGATGGGCCACCAGCACCCGGCGCACCTCAGGGTTGGCCGCAACCTCGGATACCCGCTGGTCGACCTCCGTGGCCCTGATGTCATCGGAGACGTCCTCGCCGTCGAGGAACATCTGCCCCGCTTCCTGATCGAACTCGGCTTCGGCGACCACCAGCGCCACCGCCTCGGCATCACCAGGGCCCACCCCCGCACGCATCGACGCCACGGTTGCCGCGCGGTAGAAGGCCCCGGTGTCCAGATAGGGAAGACCGAGTCGGCGGGCGACCTCCCGGCTGACGCTGCTCTTCCCTGTGCCGCCCGGGCCGTCGACGGTGACGATGAGAGTGCTCAACGGCGGGTGAGGATATTCCCCCACTCCCCCGCCCCGACGTCAGCTGGCGCGCAGCGACCGAAGGAAATCCCAGAACCCGGGCCATGTCTTGTCGACCACCGCCGGGTCCTCGATCTCGATCCCTGGTTGCCTCAACCCCACGAGAGCGAAGGCCATTGCAATCCGATGGTCCGAGTAGGTGCGGATCAGGGCGGGCCGGAGCACCCCCGGTGTGATCATCAGGGCGTCGTCGTCGACCCTCGCTCTCGCCCCCACACTCTCGATCTGCTCTACCAGGGCCCGCAGCCGATCGGACTCCTTGTGCCGTAGGGAGGCCAATCCCCCGATCCTGCTCTCACCGTTGGCGAAGAGACATGCCACGGCGATGGCGAGGGCCCCATCCGGCGCGTCGGATAGGTCGACATCGATCGCTTGCAGCGGCTGCCCGTCCGACTCGACAGCGGTGTCGGCAGTTGTCGCCGTGATGGCGCAACCCATATCGGAGAGCACCTGCGCGACCCGGTAGTCGGGCTGGGCGGAACCTGAGCCGAGAGACTTCACGGTGACCATCCCGCCGACGATCGCCGCAGCCACCATCGGATAGGCGGCAGCTGACGCATCCGGCTCGATCAGGTATTTGGCTCCCCGATACCCGGTTGGCGAGACCCGAAAGGCACTCCCTGCCCGATCCAACTCGGCCCCGAAGTGGCGCATGACATCGACGGTGAGGTCGAGATAGCCGGCGGAGCCCCGCAGATCTTCGACGAGCACGGTCAGGGCCGCTTCGGCCAGGGGCGCCACCTGAAGCAGGGAAGTGGCGAACTGCGAGGTTCGGGACCCGTCGATCACCACCGCGCCACCGGGGATCGAGCCCGATCCGACCACGACGGCCGGCAGGCCCGGCCCTTTGAACTCGACGCGGGACCCGAGCGCACGAAGGGCGTCGCCGAGCTCGGCCATCGGACGGTCCGGCAACCGGCCTCGTCCCACGATCAGGCTCCGACCTTGGACCAAGGTCGCCATCGCCATCAGAGAGCGGGCGGTCAGTCCCGATTCACCGGCGTCGAGGGATTCGGAGGTGGCCCGTAGTTGTCCGCCGGTGCCGCTCACCCGCCATCGGGAATCCGATGCCTCGATGCTCACCCCCAGAGCCTGGAGGCATGTCCGGGCCGCCCTGGTGTCTCCCGAGTCGAGGGCGCCAATCAATGTCGACTCTCCCACGGCTAGCGCCGCAGTGAACAGCGCCCTGATGGTCAGCGACTTGGAGCCTGGTAATTCCACCACCGCGTCCAGCGGGCCGGTCACGGGCGGCACCGGATAGGAGGCGAGCTCAGGGCTCATCTGAGGAACTCTCGGTCTCGAGTTGAATTGGCCCCTCCCCGGAGGCGAGCAGCCGGCGGATCTCGTCGACTGTGAGGAGGCGGCTCTGCCCGGGGCGAAGCGAGCGATCGGAGAGAGGGCCGATGGCGGTTCGGACCAGGCTCTCCACTCGATGCCCGACGACCTCGAACATCCGGCGTATCTCCCGATTTCTCCCTTCCCCCATCACCATCTCGATCATGGTCGACTCGCCTTGCTGTCCGACGATCCGAGCCGATCTTGCTCGTGCCGGACCGTCGTCGAGGTCGACGCCCTCATTGAGCCGTCGCAGCTCGGCCGGCGACGGACGGCCGTCCACGATCACGACATACTTCTTGGTTATCCCGTACCTGGGGTGGGTGACACGATTGGCGAGGTCGCCGTCGTTCGTGAGCAGGATCAGGCCCTCGGAGTCCGAGTCGAGCCTGCCGACGGGGTAGACCCGTTTCGAGGTGGGGACCAGGTCGACAACGGTCCCCCGGCCCTGGGGGTCGGAGGCGGTGCTGATCACCCCGGCCGGCTTGTAGAGGAGATGTGTCTCCAAATCCGGGTTGAGAGGTATCGGGATCCCATCGAGAGTCACCCCCTGGGTCGTGACGTCCACCCGGTCGCCGAGAACGATCCGACGCCCGTCGACCTCCACCCGCCCGGCGAGGATCGCCTCCTCCGCAAGCCGACGCGACATCAGCCCCGAGTGGGCGATTGCCTTTTGGGCGCGGACCGGCTCCGCCACTCTCAGCCGGGCCCGGGACGAACGGCCTCCTCGAGGGAATCGACGATCTCGGACGGAGGGACATGATCGGCCAGTGGCGGCAGCCCGCTGAGTGAGTCGAGGCCCATCTTCTCGAGGAAGAGGTCCGTGGTTACATAGACGGCAGGGTTGCCCGGAAGGTTGAGCCGCTCCTTCTCCTCGATCAAACCCAGGCGCTCCAAGGTGTGCACCGCCGAGTCGGAGTCGACGCCCCTGATCTCCGAGATCTGGCTCCGAGCGACGGGCTGGCGATACGCGATCACCGCGAGCGTCTCCAGCGCTGCCGGAGACAGTCGGCGGGCGGTCGCCGAGCTCGAGAAACGCTCCAGGTACGGATATGAGTCCGGGTGCGAGTAGAGCCGCCAGCCGCCTGCGGACGATCTCAAGACCAGGCCCGAGCCTCTTGCCTCCAAGTCACCCCGGAGCTGTTCCAGCAGCTCCTCGACTCGCTTCTTGGGTATCTCCAACACCTCGGCGAGCTCCCCAACCGGCACCGGGGCCTCGGTGACGAAAAGCACCGCCTCCAATGCCGCGGTCTCGTTCATCGGGTCGCCCATTCCGAATTGAGGTCGATGTCGTCGCCGCTCCGGTGCTCGACGCGGATCTCGGAGAGCCAGTCCTCCTGGGAGACTGCGATCAGTCCCCATCGAGCCAGTTCGAGCAGTGCAAGGAAGTAGGCGGCAACCTGAATCGGATGGGTGCAATGTTCGGTCAACCGGTCGAAGCCGGCGACCGTCAGCTCGGCGACGCGTGCCCGGAGATCGTCGATCGCAGCCTCTACTGACGGCAGGTCGAGATCGAGGTGATCGAGATCGGGCTCGGCCGCCACCCTGGTGAACGCTCTCGCCGCCATTGCCGCGAGACCGTGGGCGTCGACCGGGAGCACGATCTCCGAGGGCGCCGGCCGCACCTCCTGATCCATCCCCGCCGTACGCGGGACGCTTCGTGTCGCCTCCTGCATCCGCCTGAGCAGGACGGCAGCCACGTCCTTGAAGGTCACACACATGAGCAGCCGGGAGATGAGGCGGTCACGCTCCTCGATCAAGGCGAGCTCGTCATCGATGTCGAGGTCCGGTCTGCCAGGGAGCAGGGATTGCGCCTTCATCTCGACCAGGGTGGCCGCGATCATGAGGAACTCCGAAGTCACCTCGATGTCCATGTCCTGCAAGTCCTCCAGAACCGCCAGGTACTCGGTGACGACCGAGGTGATGCCGACGGCCGTGATCTCGAGGTGATGCTTGGAGATCAGTTGGAGCAGCAGGTCGAACGGTCCCTCGAAAACGGTGGTCTTGACGTGGATCGACATCGGCTCCCGCTCAGGTTATTCCGGCTCATGGAGGGTGCCCGGCTTTGGCTGATGATCCGCCCGCCACAAGAGGTCCCATGTGGGCGGAGCGATGGAGTCCGGGCGCTGCCCATGATGATGACGGGCGAAATCGACAACGAGCGGTTCAGCGCCCAATCTCTCGAGCTCATCGGCGCCGGTCTCGCCGTGGTCGCGATAGAGGGCCAAACGGCCCTGGAGCGGGATCCGGGCCAGGATCAGGATCGTGGCCAGCACGCGGCCTAGCACACCGAGTCGGGCATGACGCTTGCCAATGTCATGAAGGAGGGCGGCTCGCAGGGCAACGGTGTCACCCGACGCCCCGGCCCGGACGGTGGCAGCCGCGGTGTAGCCGTGGCGCTGGTCGGCACGCGACTGGGCAAAGAACAACGCCGCCTCTTCCGTGCTCAGCCGGAGCTCTATCTCTCGCCGTTCCCCTTCGTGCAGGGGGCGAGCGAGGAGGACGTCGAAGAAACGACGGGTCAGATGCCCCGGCGACCCCGGCACCGGGTCAGCCTGCGGCTCTGGACTTACAGTCGACGCAGAGAACCGACTCCGGCCGGAACTCGAGGCGGGCGGGGTCGATCTCATTCCCGCAGTTGTCACAGGTGCCGTATTTGCCGGCCTCGATGTGAGCCAGCGCCAGATCCACGTTGTCGAGCTGAGCCTTCAGCGAGTCCACGAGCCCGAGCACCTCGGTGCGCTCGGCGGTCACCGCCGCTGCGTCGGCGAAGCTGCCTCCGAAGTCGATGTCGGCCCGCAGGTCGCCGGTCTCTGCAGCACCAAGCTCGTCCAATTGGTGGACGAGACGGGCCCTCTCCTCACGGAGTGCTTTCTTGGCGTTGGCGATGTCAGACGACATCATCGGCTCCTTGGGTGTGCCTGGACATAGACCTCGACGAGATGGGTGGCGCTGACCCTCGTGTAGATCTGGGTGGTGCTGATGGTAGCGTGACCCAGGATCTCTTGTACGGTTCTCAGGTCGGCCCCAGCCTCGACCATGTGGGTGGCGGCGGAGTGTCGGAGGACATGCGGAGACACCTTTTCGGCTTCGATCCCCGCCCGTCTCGCGTTGGCGCGAACCACCTCGAAGGCCCCCTGGCGGGTCAGCCGCTTTCCCCGCATGTTGAGGAAGAGGGGGTCGCCGCGTTGACCTCGGCTGAAGAGACCGAGCCGGTCCGGAAGCCATCGCCCGATGGCAGCGACCGCCTGGCTTCCCAACGGAACCAGCCGCTGTTTGGAGCCTTTGCCCGTGACCAAGGCCACCCGATCCTCCAGGTCAACCTTCCCCAGGTCGATCCCCACCGCTTCCGAGACTCTGGCCCCGGTGCCGTAGAGGAATTCGAGGAGAGCAGAGTCCCGCCGGCCCTGCGCTGACGAAAGATCGGGGGCCTCCACCAGGCGGGTGGTCTCGTCGACGCTCAGCGCCTTGGGGAAGGGATCGGGGCGCCGGGGAGCGTCGAGAAGCAAGGTCGGGTCCTGGTTGCGCATCCCCTCGACGACGAGAAACCGATGCAAGCCGCGCACCGCGGCCAGCTTCCGGCTCACGGTCGACATCGCCAGGTCTCGCCCGTGAAGGTGGCTGACAAACGCCTCCAACACCATCGGATCGGGCTCACGCCCTTTGAGGAAGGCCGTGTATTGGTCGAGGTCCCGCCGGTAGGCGGCGATGGTGTTCGAGGCGAGGCCGCGCTCGACGCGCAATGAGACCAGATACTCATCCACGCACTCCGTGAAGGGAGGCGGGCCGCTGCTCACATCGCGGCTAGAGCCTCGGCGGGTGGGACGTGGCCGACGCCGAGGCTCTCGGCCACCGCGGGATGGCACACGTCGTCACCGACCACATTGACGCCCGCGAGCAGCTCGGGATGAATGCTCGTGGCTTTCTCCACCCCCTTGCTGGCCAGAGTGATGGCATAACGGAGAGTGGCGTTGGTCAGGGCATAGGTCGAGGTGTGGGGCACGGCGCCCGGGATGTTGCCCACCGCATAGTGGACCACCTCGTCGACCAGATAGACGGGATTGGTGTGCGTGGTCTCACGCGACGTCTCGAAGCAGCCCCCCTGATCGATGGCGACATCGACCAGAACCGCCCCCTTCTTCATGGCCTGGACCATGGCCTTGGTCACCAGTTTGGGGGCCGAGGCGCCAGGAACGAGAACCGTGCCGATTACCAGGTCGGCGTCGAGCACCTGCTCCTCGAGCGTCAGCTTGTTCGAGTGCAGGGTGAGCACCCTGCCCTGATACAGGGAGTCGAGCCATCGCAACTTCTCGATGTCGGTGTCGAGCACGACCACGTCCGCCTGCATGCCCATTGCGATCACCGCGGCGTTCGAGCCCGCCATCCCACCGCCGATGATCACCACCTTGCCCCGGCGAACCCCGGTGACTCCACCGAGAAGGACCCCGCGCCCGCCCTGGGCCCGCTCCAGGAAGTAGGCGCCGACCTGGACGGCCATCCTCCCTGCGATCTCGGACATCGGAGCGAGAAGGGGGAGGGACCCGTCCTCCATCTGCACGGTTTCGTAGGCAATGGCGATCACATTGCGCTTGCGAAGCCCGGCGGCCAGCTCGGGATAGGCCGCCAGGTGCAGATAGGTGAACAGGATCTGGCCGGGGCGGAACATCTCGATCTCTGCCGGCTGGGGCTCCTTCACCTTCAGGATCATCTCTGCGCCCTCGAAAACCCCATCCGCGTTGGGGAGGATCGTTGCTCCCTGAGCCTCGAATGCCTCGTCGTGGATGCTGGAGCCGTCACCTGCGCCCTTCTCGATGAGGACCTGGTGCCCGCGGTCAGTCAGCTCACGGACTCCGACCGGCGTGATCGCAACGCGATGCTCTTCGGTCTTGATCTCGCGGGGAACGCCGACGATCAACTTCCAGCCCTCCTGCAGGTCTCGGATCGGGGTTTCAGGCTATACGGCGGGAGTATCCGCTGCCTCACTCCACCGTCAGGTCGACGGTCGAGGCCACCGAGCCCTTGATGCCGGCGCGCACCCGCGCCGCGGCCTCGATCAGGCCGAGAAACAAGGGGTGCGGCCGGTCGGGGCGGGAGCGGAGCTCGGGGTGGGCCTGGGTGCCGACGAAGAAGGGGTGATCCACCATCTCGATGTACTCGACCAGGTTGTCGTCCGGGGACACCCCGGAGAGCATCAGGCCCGCGCCTTCCAGGTCCTTGCGATAGCGGTTGTTCACTTCCCAACGGTGACGGTGCCGCTCGTAGACCAGCTCGCTGTCGTAGAGCCCTCGAACCTTCGACCCTTCGACCAGTTTCGCTGCATAGAGACCGAGGCGCATCGTGCCTCCCATGTCCTCGACGTCCTCCTGACTCGCCATCAGGTCTATCACCGGGTGCGGTGTCGAGGGGTCGAATTCGGTGCTGTTGGCGTCGGACAGCCCGAGGACGTTTCTGGCGATCTCGATGACCGAGCACTGGAGCCCGAGACAGAGGCCGAGGAGCGGGACCCGACGCTCGCGGGCGAAGCGGATCGCTTGGATCTTCCCCTCGACACCTCGATACCCGAATCCACCCGGGATCACGATCCCATCGAGCTCCTCGAGGTAGGAGTCGGCGAGCAGTCCGGTCAGCTCATCGCTGGGAACCCATCGCAGATCGAGCCGCAGCCCGTGTGCGGAGACCGCGTGTTTCAGCGCTTCCACCACCGAGAGATAGGCATCAGGGAGGTCGACGTATTTGCCGACGACACCGATGGTCACCGAGTCGGTGGCGGACAATGCCTTGTCGACCATGGCCCGCCACGACTCGAGGGCCGGTGGGCCCGTGACCAGGCCGAGCCGATCGCAAATGACTTTGTCCAGGCCACCCTCGTGGAGGATCAACGGCACCTCGTAGATGTCACGTGCGTCCGGTGCGGCGATCACCGCCCGGGGCTCGACATCGCAGAACAGGCTGATCTTCTTGCGGACCCCATCGTCGATCTCGCGATCCGAGCGCACGATGATCACGTCGGGATGGATGCCCTTGCTCCTCAGCTCGGCGACCGAATGCTGCGTCGGCTTGGTCTTGAGCTCTTCTGAGGTTGCGATGTACGGAACCAGGGTCACGTGGACGAAGACCACGTTCTCCCGACCCACCTCGTTCCCGAACTGACGGATCGCCTCCAGGAAGGGAAGGCTCTCGATGTCGCCGACGGTACCCCCGACCTCGGTGATCACAACGTCCACGTCCTGCTCGCCGACCCGCCGAATTCGATCCTTGATCTCGTTTGTGATGTGCGGGATGACCTGCACGGTGTCACCCAGATAATCCCCCCTGCGCTCCTTCTGGATCACGGACAGGTACACCGACCCTGAGGTGACGTTGGAGGTCCGCTTCAGGTTCTCTCCGGTGAATCGCTCGTAGTGGCCCAGGTCGAGGTCGGTCTCGCCACCGTCATCGGTAACGAACACCTCGCCATGTTGGAAGGGGTTCATGGTCCCCGGGTCGACATTGATGTACGGGTCCAGTTTCTGGTTGACCACCCGGATCCCGCGTGATTTGAGGAGGCGCCCCAGCGAGGAAGCGGCGATCCCCTTGCCCAGGCTGGAGACCACGCCCCCGGTGACGAACACGTACTTGGTTGGCAGCTCGTGGGGGACTGTGGCGGGCGCGATCTGAGGGCCTTCGCTCTCGGGGGTGAAAAGAGGCCCGTCCATGACGGGATTTCAGCGTAGCACCCATCGGCGCCGGCTCGGACCTTTGATCAGGCCCGAGCCGCTTCCAACAGTTCGGCTGCTGCGCCCCGGCCCCCGGCGCTCTCCGGAAGTCCGGCGAGCATCCTCGACAGCTCCTCGACCCGTTCCTCCCCGTCCACCCGGACCACCTCTGCGCTAGGGCCAGTCCTGCGAACGGCATAGTGGGTGTCGGCGTGAGCTGCTACCTGGGGCAGGTGGGTGACACACAGCACCTGTGTGGACCTCGCCAGCTCGGCGAGCTTCTTTCCGAGCGCCAGGGCCGTGGCACCGCCGACTCCGGCATCGACCTCGTCGAAGACCAGAGTGGTGGCTTCCTCTGCATTCGTCGCCAGTCGGAGTGCAAGGACGAGGCGGGAGAGCTCACCGCCCGACGCCACGTCCTCGATGCGACCCTCCGCCAGACGGGCGTCGGAGGAGAAGAGCGCCGCCACCCGGTCGGCCCCCGACGGTCCGGGCGGTGTCGACTCGAGGGTGACATGGAGCGAGGCAGCAGGCATGCCGAGGCCCACGAGATGGGCCGCCACTGCATCCTGGATGGCCTCGATCGCCCGCAACCGGGCCCGGCTCAGCTCGACCCCAAGCCGATCGACCTGCTCTCGTGCCCTGGCCACCTCGGCCTCGATGGTCGACGAGCGTCCGAGTAGCTCGGTCAAGGCGCGGGCCCGATCGCCGGCAGCGGCCCCGAATTCGATCACCTCGGCGATCGTCTTCCCATACTTCCGCTTCAGGTCGCCGAGCAGCGTGAGACGGGCTTCGGCCACCGCCAGGCTCTCCGGGTCCTCCCGGGCATCCTCCACCCGATCCCGCAACAGGTGCACAATGTCGGTGATCTCCTCGGAGACCCTTTCCGCCAGGTCCCTCCCCCCGGCGAGCTCGGTGTCCAGCTCCGCCACCCTGCGTAGGGCAGACACGACCTCGCCGGCCCGATCCGACATGGCCGAGGCAGCTTCGACGGCCGCCGAAAGCTGGTCCCTGATGGCCTCGGCGTTCCTCAGCCGCGAGGCGAGCGCCTCGGACTTGTCGTCGTCATCGGGTGCGAGCCCCGCAGACTCGATCTCACGGGCCTCATGGGTGGCGAGATCTAGCTCGCGCTCCAGGGCGGGACCGTCCCCGCCCAGGCTCTCCTGGGCGGCGGTGGCCGCCGCGTACGAGGCCCAAGAGTCCCGATACATTGTCTGAGATTCCTTGCCCGCCTCGTCCAATGCCCGGTCGACCAACCCCAGCAGCGCTGCGGGGCGCCTGATCCGAAGCTGATCGTGCTGGCCCACTATTTCGACCAGCGGGCCCACCCGCTCCACCAAGGCTGGCGCCGAGACCAGGGCCCCCTCCAGGTAAGCGCGGCTCCGCCCTTCGCGGGGCAGGAACCGGGAGACCCCCAGCTCGACATCGCCATCGAGGAGCAATCCGTCGGCCTGGGCATCTGCACCGAACGGCCCGACGACGTCATTTCGCCCCTTTTCCCCGGTGAGGAGCCGAAGTGCGCCCAGGAGCAGGGTCTTGCCGGCTCCGGTCTCTCCCGTTATCACTGTGAAGCCCGGACTCGGCTCCAGCTCCGCGTTTTCGAGGATCCCGAGGTTGCGGACCCGGAGATGGGCAAGCATCAGTCGAGTTCGAACTTCTCGGTGAGCAGGGCCGGGAACGACCGGTCACCGAAGGTCACGAATTGGACGGCCACGGCTCCCCTGCTCACCTGAACCGTGTCCCCGAAGCCGATGATGCCGAGGGCGATCTTGTCGACCGACACTTTCACCGGCCGGTCCCGCCCGACGGTGATCTCGATGACAGCCGATGGGGGCAGCACCAGGGCGCGGTCGAACAGGGAGTGTGCCGCCACCGGGGCCAGGATCAGCGAGTCGAGATCGGGGTCGACCAGCGGGCCGCCGGCCGAGAATGAATACGCCGTGGAGCCCGTGGGGGTGGCGACGATCAAGCCATCGGCGCGATACGTGACGAAGCCGGTCCCGTCGATGGTCACTGTTAGGTCGATCAGGCGCTGGCTGTCGACCTTCTCCACGACGACGTCGTTGACGCCGGCGGCAGATGTTCCTTTGACCACGGCATTGACCGTCATCCGCTCGTCGAGGTAGTAGTCGCCGGCGACCAGCCTCCCCACCACGTCGTCGACACGGCCTGGCTCCGCTTCGGTGAGGAACCCGACGGTGCCGAGGTTGAATCCCAACACAGGCACCTCCTCGCGGAGCGCCACCTGGACCGCGGCGAGCATGGTCCCGTCGCCGCCCACCGCGAGGACCATGTCGGGATGGACCGCGCCCTCAACCACCTCGGACCCGCCCTTGGAGATGGCCTTTTCCAGAATCCCGGCGAACTCCATGGCCTGAGGCCGGCCCTGGCGCACTTCGAGGGCGAACTTCATGAGGGAACCTCGAGGGCCACGCCTCGCTCACCCTTGCGCAGCCACGCCAGGTACTCGACGTTGCCGTCGCCACCTTGCAGTGGAGAGCGAATCAGTCCGAGATGACCGAAGCCGACCCTCGTCAGGGAATCGAGTGCGGCACTCACGGCCCGGGCCCGGGCAACCTCGTCCCTGACCACACCGCCACGCCCCAGGTTATGCCGTCCGACCTCGAATTGGGGCTTCACCAGCACTATCAAGTCGGCCCCGTCGGCTGCCAGCCCGGCCAGGTTGGGAGAGATCGTTCCCAGGGAGATGAATGACACGTCGACCACGATCGCGAGGAACCTGCCGCCGAGATCGGTCGCGCCGACACTTCTCACGTTGGTCTGCTCCAAAGAGATCACCCGGCTGTCGGAGCGAAGCCGCTCGTGGAGCTGGCCGCGACCCACGTCGAGCGCCACCACTTGCGAGGCGCCAGCGTCGAGGGCGACTTCGGTGAAGCCCCCTGTCGACGCCCCGACGTCGAGCACACGCTTGCCGGTCAGGTCGACCGGGAATGCCTCGAGGGCGGCTCGGAGCTTTTCAGCACCCCGCGAGACCCAGCGCCTCCGCCCACCGACCACCTCGATGCGGGTTTCCGAGGCCACCACCGAAGATGGGCGGGCCGGTCCTCCGTCGATGACCACCACCTGTTGAGTGATGATCAGGCGCTTGGCCTGCGCTCGACTCGAAGCCAGGCCGCGGCGCACCAACTCGACGTCCAGCCGCTGCCTGCTCAACTGCTCTCGTCTTCCTCGAGGATGGCCCCGAGCAAGTCGGCGAGCTCAGCCGCCGGCTCGGGCAGGTTTGCAGGATCGACCTCGCCGAGACGAGCGAGAGCCGCCTCCAGCTGCTCGATCTGGTCCTGACTCAGCTCCATGCGCCGATTATCGCCGAAGATCCGACGAGAGGACCAGGTCTACCGCCGCTTCCAGGTCGGGCACCACATGATCGGCGCCACGGCCCCCGTCGGGCCCGGTCACACCGGTCAGCACCAGGATCGACTCCCAGTCGTGCTCGGCACTTGCCAATGCGATATCCGTGTCCTCTCGATCCCCGATCACCCAGGCGGCCTCCACTCCCCTGGCCCTGAGCAGCCGTCGCATCGGCTCGTGCGGCTTGCCCGCGATCTCGGGGGAGACACCGGTGGTCGCCGCCACCGCAGCCACCATGGCCCCGCCCCCTGGGAGCAGCCCGGCGGCCACCGGATACGTGGGGTCGGTGTTGGTGGCAATGAACCTGGCCCCGGCTCGAACCGCGTCGGCAGCCCTCGTCAGCCGCTCGTAGCTGAGATCCCAATCGAGCCCGACCAGGAGAGCAGTTGCCTGAAGCGGGTCCTCCGTGACATCGATTCCGGCATCGGCCAGGGCGGCGAGGATGCCCTCCGACCCGAGCACCATGACCGGTCCAGGATCGTCGGCCAGCAACAAGGCGGCAGCCTGGGACGAGGTGACGATCGAGTCCGGTGGGATCTCCACCCCGGTGATTCGGGCGATCTTCTCGCTGACGGTCCGGGGCGACTTGGTGCTGTTGTTGGTGGCGAAATAGAGATGCCTGCCGGCTTCGAGGAGGCGTCGGAGCGCCCGATCGGAACCGGGGACCACCGTGTCGCCCCGGTAGACGACGCCGTCGATGTCACAGATGACGTTCATCGAGGGCCAAAGAATCTCTCGAGGGCCCGTTCGTAGAGGACGGTGGTCCGGGCCACCGAATCCACGGACACCCGCTCGTCGTCGCCGTGGAAGAGGGTGGTCATCTCGGAGAAGCTCATCCGATCGTCGAACAGGCCAACCCCGTAAGCGACTGTCCCTCGTGCCCTCCAGAAGCGGGCATCTGTGGCGACCGTCATCAGTGTCGGTACCAGGTTGCGATGGCCGTCCAGCTCGTCGACCGCTTCGGCAATCGCCTCCCACAACCGGTTGCCTACCCCAGAGGCGGTTGCCTTCCCGTCCATCACCGGAACGATCTCCACGTGGTCGGCAGCGCTTCCCATTGCTTTTCTCAAGTGGGAGTCGACGAAGTCGCGGTCCATGCCTTCCACGCCCCGGATATCGACCTCGGCGTGCGCACGATCGGCGACGACGTTCGTCTTGGTCCCGGCATGAAGGACGTTGGGAGAGATCGTGAGATGGGTCGCGGCGTGGATGTATCGAGCCAGCGCGGGGTCGGTAGCCGCAATCCTGTCGATCTCTCCGTCGAGCTGGTCGATGTCGGAGAGACGCCGCACCGACTCGTCCTCGAGCCCCAGGCTGTTGACGAACCCAATCCAGTCGTCGCCGACGGCAGCCGGTGACGGAGTGTCGACAAGCCCGGAGAGCGCTTCCGCCATCTTGTTCAGAGCATTGTCGGTCCCGTACGGTGCCGACCCGTGCCCCGGGGCCCCGGAGGTCTTCAGGATCGACCAGTAGGCGCCCTTCTCCCCGTTGGCGACCGGCACGGCGCGCTCACCGTTGATCCGCAATCCCGGGTAGGCGACCTCGGTGAGCAGGTAATCGGCGCCCACGAGGTCCCATCGGCTCTCCACCAACTGCAACGCCCCGTAGCGCCCCCCTCCCTCTTCGTCGGCAAGGGCACAGAACACCAGGTCTCCCGCCGGCCTCTTCTCGCCGCGCAGGTAGGGACGGGCGACCACGGCCATCGCCGCCGTCACGTTGAGCATGTCGAGCGCCCCCCGGCCATAGACGAGGCCATCGACGATATCGGCGCGGAATGGATCGACCGACCACCCGGAAGGGTCCGCCGGCACCACATCGAGGTGCGGGGCGAGTGCCAGGGACGGTGCGCCTGGTTCCGATCCCCGGATCCTGTAGATCAGCGACTGACGGCCAGGCTCCGGTTCGAAGACTTCCCCATCCACACCGAAGTAGTCGACCAGCGTCTGGACCGACCGGTATTCGTGCCCGCTTTGCACCGTGCCGTCGTTGACACAGGCATTCCTGATCAATGCTTGGAGGAGCTCGACGGTGTCGTGGCTCATGGCCGCCAACCTATCGCCACCCCTCGCCATCGAGGAGAGCCACCAGCTGATACATGGTCTCCGTCAGCTGGAGCCCATCGAGCTCAGCCCTCCCCACCCAGCGTGCCTCATCGGCATCATCGCCGGCCGACAGCTCTCCGCCGGTGACCTCTGCACGGAAGTCGACGAGCACGAGGTGATTGACATCAGACATGTGCTGTCCGACCCAGACGACGTCACCAACCGCGACGTCGAGGCCGGTCTCCTCGCGGACCTCCCTGACCAACGCTTCGTCGAGCCTCTCTCCCCAGTGCACTTTGCCACCGGGGACCGCCCACAAGCCCTTTCCCGGGTCATGGCCCCGCCGGACCAGCAACAGCTTCCCGTTGGCGAGAACTACCGCGCCTACCCCGACAACCGGGTGGTCACTCTCTCCGGTCATCGTGGTGCATCACAATCGACCTGGCGCTGAACCCCCCGGCCTCGAAGAAGTTCTTCACCAGCCGGTGACCGGGGAGGACGTGGGCATCGAACTTCG
>JBIOVB010000059.1:0-55062 GCA_044867525.1 Acidimicrobiia bacterium
GTATCGAGGGCCCACGGTGCGCTCCCTTAGCCGCTATTACATCTTCGCCGACTTCGGCTCAGGCGTGGTCCGGGGATTCCGTCTGCTCAACGGGCGCCCCGTTGAGGCCCGGGACCTCACGGCCCGCCTCCGCTCACCGGGCCTGGTCTCATTTGCCGCCGACGCCGATGGCGAGCTGCTCGCCGACTCGCTGTACGACGGCGCTGTCTACCGACTCACAGGGGGTTGATCTGCTTCAGAGGCATGGGCGGTCGACCGATGGAGCAAAAGTGAGGCTCCGTCATCCAGTTGCGGTCTTGGCCATGGGCCTGGCCCTTCTCTCCCTTGCCGCGCCCGCTCTCGCCGCAGACGAGGAATGGGAATTCGACGGCGGCGGCTGGGGCCATGGCGTCGGTCTCTCCCAGTTCGGTGCCCTGGGGCAGGCCCAGGACGGCCGCAACTCCACGCAGATCCTCCAGCATTACTACGCCGGGACCTCGGTGGCGGATATGCCCGCTCACTGGAGCACGGCGTCCAACGGCCTCTGGGTTGGGATCGTCCCCAACACCACTGTGGTCAGCCTGACCGCGGTCGGAGCCCCTCTCACCATCTGCCAGCCCGCCGTCACCTGCCCGCCTGGCAACGGCTCAGCCTTCACCGACACGACGATCGATCCTGGCGAGTCCTGGGTGTTCGAAGCGAACGGGGGTCAATGCAGGTTCCGCAAGGGGACGATGGGCAACCTGGGGTGGGGCCCCTGTGACGGACGGCTGATCAAGTCGGCCAACACGAACGTCAGGTTCCGGGTGAACGGTAAGGAGTACGCCCGGGGCACGATCCGGTTCACCCCGTCCACGGCTGGGTTCCACACCAATGTGACCGTGAGCCTTCAGGAGTATCTCTACGGGCTGGCTGAGGTGCCGTCCTCGTGGCCGACCCACGCCCTGCGGGCTCAGGCGATCATCGGCCGCAGCTACGCGGTGGCCACTGCCGCGGAGCGGGGCGGTGCAACCGGGTCCGGCCGCCTGTCGAGCTGCGGCTGCCACCTTCGCAGCACCACTGCCGACCAGGCTTATGCAGGGTGGAGCAAGGAGAATCCGGCCAACGGCGGGGCGTCGTGGGTAGCGGCGGTGAACGACACCGTGGAGGACATCCTGATCCATCCCCAATCCACCTACCAGTTCCACATCGCCAAGGCCTTCTACTCGTCTTCCAACGGGGGAGCGAGCGAGAACGTCGAGTTCGTCTGGGGCGGCGCCGCCCTGCCCTGGCTTCGCTCGGAGCCCGATCCCTGGTCTTCCGACCCCGATGTGAACCCGCTCGCCCGCTGGACCGTGGTGGTGAAAGCCCCCAAGATCGCTACTGCCTTCGGATGGGACCGGGTGACGATGGTCGACGTGATCAGCGGCCCTCCGGGAGCGGTGGTCCGATTCACCGGAGTCAAAGGCGGTGCCGCCGTCACCAAGGACTTGTGGGGGGACAGCCTTCGGCTCTTCCTCGGCGCCAATGCCTTCCGTCGCGATGGTGACCCGGTCCGCGTCTCCCCGTACGTCATCGGGATCAGGTATCAGGGCCCATTCCTCGACATCGCCGGGCACCTCTTCGAAGACGCCATCATCTGGATGGGTCAGGAGAAGGTCAGTGAGGGATGCAACCCGCCGCTCAACACCAATTACTGCCCCGATGACAAGGTCACCCGGGGGGAGATGGCGGTCTTCCTCGCCCGGGTCCTGAGCCTCCCGGTCCCATCGGGTGACCACTTCTCCGACGACGAGGGGCGCTTCTACGAATCCGCGGCGAACCGCCTCTTCGAGGCGGGCATCACCGAAGGCTGCGGTCCCGATCGATACTGCGGGGACCAGTTCATCCCGAGGGAGCAGATGGCTGCGTTCCTGGCCCGCACATTGGCCTTGCCCGCGAGCAGCACCGACCATTTCGTCGACGACGAGGGCTCGATGTTCGAAGGCGCCATCGACAAGATCGCCCAGGCGAAGATCACCCTGGGGTGCAATCCGCCCACCAACAACCGCTTTTGCCCGAGGGACCACGTGACCAGGGGCCAGATGGCGGCATTCTTCAAGCGGGCCTGGGGATCCTGACTCCTCCTACCATCCGCGCCCAGTGACAGATAGAGAGAGGTTCTTCTCGGAGGAGCCGTGGACCGCGGGAATCATCGGGCTCGGCTATGTCGGCCTCCCGCTCTTGGTGTCCTCGGTGAACAGTGGGCTTGGGGGGATCGGGTTCGATGTCTCGCCGGCGCGGGTCTCCGCACTGGAGTCGGGAACATCGCACATCGGCGATGTGTCCGACGAAGCTCTTCGCGCGGCAATAGCCGGCGGCGCCAGGTTCAGCGCAGATGCCAGGGCCTTGTCGGAAGCCGATGCCATATTCATTTGTGTCCCCAGCCCACTTGGAAGAAACAGGCAGCCCGACTTGTCGCACATCTCGGCCGCGGCGGAAACCGTCGCCCGGGTTGCACGCCCTGGCCAGTTGATATCACTCGAGTCCACTACTTACCCGGGCACCACCGAGGACTATCTGCTGCCTGCTGTGCAGGAGGCCGGTCTCACCCTGGACGAGGACGTCTGGGTCGCCTTCTCGCCGGAGCGTGTCTCGCCGGGCGACGAGATGAAGACGGCCGACATCCCCAAGGTGGTGGGCGGGGTGACACTCGATTCGGGTCGGGTGGCGGCAGCGGCCTATCAGCGGATCGTGCCTTCGGTCCACCTCGTCAGCTCGGCCCGTGCCGCGGAGTTGGCGAAGCTCCTCGAGAACACATACCGGGCCGTGAACATCGGGCTCATCAACGAAGTGGCCCAGCTCAGCCACGAGCTCGACATCGACATCTGGGAGGTTGTGGATGCTGCAGCAACCAAGCCCTTCGGCTTCCAGGCCTTCTACCCGGGCCCGGGCGTCGGGGGCCATTGCATTCCGCTCGACCCCCAGTACCTCGCTTGGCGGGCCAGGGAGGCCAACTTTGCCACCAGGTTCATTGAGACCGCCGACCAGGTGAACTCGGGGATGCCCGAGTACACCGCGCAGCGGATAGCCGACCTGCTCAACTCGGCGGGTCTGGCGGTTCAGGGCAGCCGGATCCTGGTCGTGGGAATCGCATACAAGCCGAACATCTCCGACGACCGTGAGTCGGCGTCGGTCGATGTGGCGGCGCGCCTCGCAGCCAGGGGAGCCGACGTGGCAATCTTCGATCCTCACGTCGCCGCCGAGCGGATCGAGGCACACGGATTCCAGGTTGCCGACGGGGACGATCTCTCTGCCTTCGACCTGGCGGCGATCCTCACCGATCATTCCGATCTTCCCTATGAGAGGATCGCGGCCCAGGTCCCGCAGGTCTTCGACGCCAGAGGGGTATATCGGCGGCGTGGCATCGAGGCCTCCAACGTCGAAGCGCTATGAGCCGGGCCCTGGTCCTGACCACGGTGCACTCGCCGGACGACACCAGGATCAGAGAGCGTCTGATCAGGACCCTTGCCGATCTTGTCCCGGTGACGTATGCGAGCCGTCACCCCGGTCCCTTCGACGGGGCGGGGTTGACCTGGGCTCCTCTGAGTGGGGGTCGGCTCCGCCGCAATCTCGGTGCCATGAGGATCATGTTGCGCCCCGGATGGTCGGTGGTGGTCATGCACGATCCGGAGATGATCCCCGCGGGTCTGTTGGCCCGGCTGCTTCGGCGCCGTCCAGTGGTCTTCGACGTCCATGAAGACCTGGAGTCCCAGATCCGATACAAGGAATGGGCCCCGTGGTGGTCGAAGCCTGCCCTGCGCCTCCTCGCTCGTGGCCTCTACCGGCTCGCAGAGCGGTATCTCATCCTCACCCTGGCCGAACCCGGCTATCAGCGGATGTTCCGCGAGGAGCACCCGGTCTTCGCCAATTACCCGCGCTCGGGTGACTATCCGGACCCACGCGAGGAGGGCGACGGGACGGCGATCTATCTCGGCGATGTCACCGTGGCTCGCGGAGTGGATGATGCTGCTGCCGCCTGCGCCCTCGCCGGCGTGCCGTTCGTTGCGGTAGGGCGGGTCGACGACCAACTTGCCGTCGACCTGAACACGACAGGGAAGGGCGAGGTTCTCCTCACCGGCCGGCTTCCCAACCCGGAGGCGCTGGAGCTCGTAGGCAGGGCGTCGGTGGGTCTCTCGCCTCTGAAGGACCTCGCCAACTATCGGGAGTCCCTCCCTACGAAGACCCTCGAGTACCTGGCAATGGGAGTTCCGGTGGTCGCCACCGACCTACCAGGTACCAGCGCCGTGTTGCGTGGCCTCGACGCGGCCTGGCTGATCCCGCCAGGGGATGTCGAGGCCATGAGCAAGGCGATCGAAGATGCCGCCCACCCCAATTCGAAACGTGCCGCCGTGCTGCAGGCGATGGAGGTCAGAAGGCGATTCCGCTGGCCGGAGGCCGAGGTCAGCGCGTTCTATCAGACGTTGATCGGCCGATGAGAAACCCTGATCCCCATGCCAGGTGCATCGATGCCAGGGCCAATGGAACTCCGAACGCGGGCGAACCGATGCGGGGGAGCTGGGCGACACCGATGATCGCCAGCACCAGCAGATAAGCGGCGGGCAGGAGGAGTGCTGGGGGCCACCATGTGGAAACGATCAGTGACACGACGATGGCAAGAACGGCCAGTGGGGGGGCCAATTGCCGCCAACGCAAGGACCCGGGATGGCGGCGGGCAAACTCACGCTTCCAGGACCCGTATTGGAAATACTGGCTGGCGAGAGCTCGCAGGGAGCCCCGCGGCCGGTAGGCGACCTTGAGGGCAGGATCGAACCAGACCACCCCGCCCGACTCTCGTATTCGATGGTTGAGCTCGTAGTCCTGATTGCGGGCGAATCGCTCGTCGTAACCCCCTAGCCGCTCCAGGGTCGAGCGCTTGAACACACCCAGATAGACCGTCTCGGCAGGGCCCGGTGAGCCCCCGATGCGGTATCGGGCATCGCCTGCCCCGAACGGAGACGACATGGCTGCGGCGATGGCCCGCTCCCATCCCGAAGCGCCGAAGGGGACCTGCATCCCACCGACGTTGTCGGCTCCGGTGTCGACCAGGGTTCTCACCGCGTGTTCCAGGTAGCCGGGAGGGATCGTGGCGTGGGCGTCGACCCGGGCGACGATCTCGGCCGATCCTGACCCCAGAGCGAGATTCAGGCCTACCGGCGTGCTCCCCCCCGGGTTGGAAACCACCCGGGCTCCGTGCCGCTCCGCGGCCTCGGAAGTCTCCGGGTCGGAGCTGGCGACGACGACCGACTTCAGGCCCGGATACCCCTGGGCAAGCACGGAGTCGATGGCATCTCCGATCGTCCTCGAGGCGCGAGCCGCCGGGATGATCACGTCGAGACCTGGCTGCTCCGTCACGTGCTCATCTTCCCAGGCTCGACCGGACCCAGGCGCCTATGTCCCCGTAAGGTGCCGCGGTGGCCATCGTCAGGTCCTTGTCACGCGGAGCCGCTCTTGGTGTGATAGCGGCGCTGCTGATTTTCGCGGCTGCGACTGTGGTCGGGATCGTCGACTCCAGGTCTCGCTGGGTGTTTCTTGTCGGCGCTGTGGCCGGGTTGACGTTCGGGCTGATTCCGAGAGGACAGGGGCGGATCGAAGCGATCGGGGCAGCGGGCCTAGGAGTGGTCGCCTTGATCTCCGGATTGGCGTCGGGCTGGGGGTGGCTGGAGTACGCCGGGATATCAGGCGCGGTGGTGGCCGTGATCTGGGCACTGGCCGGACAGCCCACGCCGACCGGCAAGTGGGCATGGCTCAGCTGGGGCGGCCTCCTCCTTCCGGTGCTTGTGTTCGTGATCCTCCCCCTGACCTTCGATGGCGGGACTCTCGGTCACGACGAGGCGGCATACGGTGTCAAGGCGAAAAGCTGGCTCGAAGGCACGCCAGATACCGGTTGGTCGCCACACCGTGCCACGGGGATGTCGGTCTACGGCTACGTGATCCTGGCTGCTGGGGGTGCCGAGGCCGGGTTGCGTTTGATCGGCATCGGCGGTTTGCTGGCGATGGTCGTGGGAGTCTGGGCCCTTGGGTACCGGATGGCCAATCTGCGAGTCGCCGGTCTGGCCTCGGTGGCGATCGTGGCCGGGCCAGAGATGCTCCGACGGAGCACTGAGTACCTGAGCGACCTGCCGTCGGCTGCGCTTCTGGTATTGGGAATGGTCATCGTGTGGCATGAATTCGCCCAGCGCGACCTGCCGAGCTATCGCCTGCTCTGGTTTCTCCCTCTGGCATGGGTGGCGTTCTATCTCCGTTACCAGACAATCCTCAGCCTTGGCCTGATCGCACTGGTGATCTTGATCCTCTGGTGGCCCAAGGTCAGGCGGCGGCCGGGGCCAATACTGGCATTGGTAGGACTGGGAGCGCTCGGCCTGGTCCCGCATGCGTTGGGGGCGATCGAGTTTGGCGGGACGCCATGGGCGATACTCGCTTACACGAGCAGCATCGCCGAGCGCGCCTACGTCGGCGAGGGTTTCGTCGACTACGCAGTTCTGATGGCCTGGCCCCTGGCCGGCTTGGTGGGGCCTGTTGCTGCTCTGGCCGCGGTTGGAGGCCTGATCGGTACCTGGAAGGTCCCGGAGAGTAGGCAGCGCTACCTGTTCTTGCTCGTCCCCGCGGTGCTTCAGGTCATGGCGCTGGGTCTGTTGTCACACGGTGAGGCACGATTTGTCTTCTTCCCCCTGGCTTTGCTCATGGTCGCCGGCGCGATCTCGATCGATTCGTGGGTCACGACAAGGCAGGGCAGGGTGGCACCAGCGGTGGCGCTCGGCCTTGGCGTCCTGCTTGTGGGCTCCTTTGCAGTGGCGACGGCGGCGGTTCGTGCCAGCGTCGACAACCGCGCCCGGGTCAATCTTTCGATCGAGCTCGCTGCCGAGTCAGCCCGTTCGATGAGCGGAGACGCTTCGTGCGCTGTGATGACCACGCCCGCGCCCCAGGTCACCTACTACTCCGCGTGTTCGTCGCACATCTTTCACCCCGGTGAGGACCCGAGCCGGGCGGTTGATGAAATGGACGGCGAGAGCAAATTCATGATCCTCGTCGAGGGTGGGAGAAGACAGCCCAACGAGGCCGAATTGGCGGCCCTCATCGATCTGACGAACGGAGATCCGGTTTTCATTGATGGAGATCGGGCGGCGGCGGTGTACACGTTCGAGGACTGATCGCCATCTGGCCATATCATCCCGGCCCGTGCCCCAGGACCTGAACGCGCTCCCCGAGCTCCTGCTCGTGGGCTGGGCAGCGGGTCTGGCGGCTGCGGCGGGGCTGATTGCTCTGTCCGGGTTGGTGGGACCGGGCTTCACCTGGCTCACCGGCTCAGTGGCAATCGTCCTCGGACTGGTTGCCGCGTTCGGGGAGAGCCCATGGTGGGGGTGGGTCGCGCTTCTGCTACTTGGCCTCGGTCTGGTTTGGGCCAGAAGTCATCGCCCGGCCGGCGCTCTCCAAGTCTCTGCTGGACTGGTGCTCCTGATAGGGACCGCGACCCAGGGAGGTTTGGTACCGGCTGCGCTGGCAGCTCTGGCGTTGGGGGCGGTCACCGGGGAGATGATGCTCGGTCACTGGTACCTGATCGACCCCAGCCTCCCTCGCTGGCTTCTCCGTTCCCTCGCCATCGTCGGGATCGTTGGGATCGTCATAGATGCGGTGGTGATCACTCTGGTGGGCCTGCCCCGCGGAGGTCCCGCGGTCGCCTTCTGGGTGCTGATGACGACGTCGGTGATCCTGATGGTGGCGGTCGTGGCTTCCCTGCGCTACCCGGCATACTCCGGCGTCATGTCCGCCACCGGACTTTCCTACCTTGCCCTACTCACGACCGTCGGAGGGGTCTTCCTCGGTTGGGTGGTGGCCGGCGGGCTGTATTCGATCAACTGACAAGGAGCGATCTTGGACATCAGGACTGCCAGTCCCGACACCGACCTGACCGACGCGACCCTGATCGTCGCCATGCTCGCCGATGGGGCGCCGGTGCCGGGTGCCGAAGCAATCCTCGGCGCGGTCGACGCGACGCTGCTCGATCTGGCCAGATTCGAAGGCAAGCCCACTCAATTGGTGACTTTGCCCCATCCCGAGGCGGCAGCCCTGATGATCGTGGGCCTTGGCGACGAAGCGAGTTTCGAGACGATTCGGGCGGGAATCGGCAATGCGGTCCGTGCTGTCAAGACGGAGCGGGCCGTGACCGCTTTGGGCCAGATCCCGGTGGACGGGGTGGTTCGGGCTGTGGTCGAGGGTGCGATTCTCGGCGGCTACGAGTTCAGGGAATACAAAACCAACGGTGAGGCCCTCTCGATCCGACGTCTCGACGTCATCGGCGCAGACGAGGACCAGATCGCCGAAGCACTGATCGGGGCCGAGGCAACCAACCTGGCCCGGGACTGGGTGAACACGCCTGCCCTCGACCTGGCGCCCGCCCAGCTCGCCAGGCGGATCGGGGAGGCCGCAGGGCAGGCGGGGGTCGCCGTCGAGACCTGGGAGCGGGAGAGGATCGAGGAAGAGGGCCTTGGCGCACTGCTCGGCGTCGCTGCCGGATCAGGCCGCGATCCGAGCCTGGTGATCCTCTCTTATCGCCCGGAGTCAGCGGTGGCCCACCTCGGCCTGGTCGGCAAGGGGATCACATTCGACAGCGGCGGTCTCTCGATCAAGCAGGCCAATTTCATGGAGGAGATGAAGGACGACATGTCAGGAGCCGCTGCCGTCGCTGCGGCGACGATCGCCATAGCCCGTCACCGCCTCCCGGTCACGGTCACCGCCGTGCTTCCGCTCACCGACAACGCGATCGGGGGAGAGGCAACTCGCCCCGGCGACGTTCTCCGCCCGGTTCAGGGCCCGACCATCGAAGTCCTGAATACCGACGCCGAAGGGCGCCTGATCCTCGCCGACGGGTTGGGGATTGTTGCCAGGAGCGCCCCGGACATCACGCTCGACGTGGCCACCCTGACCGGGGCGGCCAGGGTGGCCCTCGGAGACCGGATCGGAGCGGTGTTCGCCAACGATCCGGATGTCGCCTCCCGGGTGTTGCTTGCCGCCTCCCGTGCTGGAGAGCCTTTCTGGGAGCTGCCGCTGTTCAAGGAGTACCGGAAGACGATCGACTCCGATATCGCCGACCTCAAGAACATCTCGGGGAGCCGTTATGGGGGGGCCATAGTGGCCGCTCTCTTCCTGGCCGAGTACGCCGGCGAACGCAGCTGGGCCCACTTGGATATCGCCGGTCCGGCCCGGGCTCGGGAGACGCTCGGGGAGCAGGTCAAGGGGGGATCCGGAGTTGCTGTGCGCACCCTCATCGAGGTGGCGCGGGGGATGGCCGAGTCCGCTTAGCGACGCGGTCCATACCTAGCATCAGCGTCATGCGAAGCCGCTTCTTGATCTCGTCCAGCATGACGGATCTGGCGGCTTACGCAGTGGCCGCCATTGTCGCTTCCTACCTGGTGTATGACGTCTGGCTTCCCTGGAATTCTCTGATCGGATCCAGGGTGTTCCCGATGCTCGTCATTCAGGTTGCTGCCATGATGTTCATGTCCTTCGCCACCGCTCGAATGTCGGGCTACGGGGTCCCCCGACCGACCTATGGGCGGATGTTCGCCATCTTCTTCGGCACCAGTGCCATCACCGCCTTGTTCCTGGTCTTCTTCCGGGATGCGGTCTACTACTCCCGCCGATTCCTGATCCTGACCGCCATCGGATGGCTGATTCTGGCTACCGCACACCGGATCCTGCGCCGTCGCCGCCCCTGGACGGAGCGCATCGGCCTGATCACGGGTGAGAAGCAGTTGGCAGAGGACCTGGTCGAGTCCCCACATGCCGATGTGGTTTGGGTGCTCGGTCCTTCGTTCGATGGGATCATCGACATGCCCGACCGCGACATCACGCTCGCCGTGGACCTGCGAGCCACCCTATCGGAGAAGGTCGCCCAGTTCCTCTCCTCGTGTGACATCGCCGGGTACACCATCAGGCCGCTGAGCTCGATCTACGAGGAGCACACCGGTCGGGTGCCATTGGTCCACCTCGCCGAAGGCTGGGAGATCTCGGCGCCATTGCTCGCGGTGGCTCCGTGGCTCCCGGGAAAACGGGTGTTCGACGTCGTGAGCACCGCGTTCACCGCTCCGCTCTGGCTGATCGTTGCCGGCCTGACCTGGATCTACGTGCGGCTCGCCTCACCGGGGCCTGCGATCTTCAGGCAGGAGCGAGTGGGACACGGTGGCGACCCCTTCACCATCTACAAATTTCGGACCATGATCCTCGACGCCGAGAAGGACGGCCCGCAGTTCGCATCCGAGGACGACGAGCGTCTGATCCGGGGTGGACGGTTCCTGAGGAAGTCGCGGCTCGACGAGGTGCCCCAGCTGTGGAACGTCCTCAACGGGGAGATGAGTCTGGTGGGGCCCCGAGCCGAGCAGGTGTCCTTTGCCGAGACCTTTCGGGCGGAGATCCCCTTCTACGGGCATCGCCACCTGGTGCGCCCCGGGATCACCGGCTGGGCTCAGGTGCATTACCGATATGCCGATGATCAAGCAGACACCATCGAGAAGCTGACCTATGACCTCTACTACATCAAGCACATGTCACCGGTGATGGATATCAGCGTCCTCTGGAGGAGTGTCTGGACTGTGCTCACCGGGGCAGGTGCGCGTTGAGTGGGTCGGTGATCGAAGCAGAGCGCAGGGGATTCAAGGCACCCGGCACCACTTTCATGGTCGCTGGTGGCTTGATCGGAGCCGTCGGCGCCTATGTCTTCCAGGTCTACGGCGGCCGGCAGCTCGGGATCCACGCATTCGCACCCATCGCCCAGTTGTGGACCATCTTCTTCATCCTCGCCACCGTGCTCCTGGTTCCGGTCGAGGGGTATGTGACCCGGGAGGTGGCCTCGGGGCGCAAGGCGATACCTCACGATCTGTTGCCGGCGGGTGTGGTCGCTGCGATCGGAGCCCTGCTGGGTGGGGGATTCGTGATCGTGACCCTGGATCGCCTCTTCACCGGCAGCTGGCAGTACGTCGCCCAGATCGTCCTGCTCATGCTCGGCTATGGGCTGCTCTTCGTCGGGAAGGGCGTCCTTGCGGGGCGGCGCCGCTTTGCCGACGTCGGCTGGGTGCTGATCATCGAAACGGTGGCCCGGCTGGTTGCGGGGATCATCGCGATTCGCCTTATCGCCACGGCCGAGTCCCTGGGATGGGCGATGGTGCTCGGAGGTTTCGCGGTCCTCGGATTGGGTTGGTGGCGACACGACAAGGGCCAGTCCCGGGCCCCGGCGGCGCCGGCCACGAGGTTCCTTGGTGGTTATGTGGCTGGTACAGCCTCCTCTCAGGTTCTCCTGGGAGCGGCCCCGATCGCTGTCGCCCTCCTCGGAGGTGACGAGGCGATGCAGTCGGTTGTCTTCGCGACGTTCACATTGTTCCGGGCACCGCTGACATTGATCTTTGCTCTGCAGGGACGAATCCTTCCCTTCTTGGTCGGTCTCGCAGGGGCCAACGACACCCAGAAGCTGGGGAGATTCGCCCGCAACGTGGTGATAGTGGGCGTCGGGCTTGCATTGCTTGGCGGCCTGGTTGGCTGGCTGGTCGGGCCCGAGGTGGTCAGCGTCTTGTTCGAGCCGGCGTTCGCCCCCTCCTCCACGGTGGCCATGCTGGCCGCCGCCGGGGTGATGGCTGCCGCCGCGGCGCAGATTGCAGGTCAGGTGTTGGTGGCCGAGGCTCGTACCCCGCGGCTCGCACTGGCGTGGCTGGGAGGCCTGGCCGCCGGCGTCCTCGCCCTGGCGCTACTCGGAGGTGACCCTGACACCAGGGTCGCCCTCTCCTTTGCCATCGGCGAGGTCGTCGCCCTTGTCCTGATGGCCGGGCTGGCTGCCAGGAGGTAGGCCAACCCACCGTTGGTGCTCGGCGGCGAGCGTGGGAGGAAACCTCCAGCGAAGGTCCTTCGGCACTTCCGGGACCCGGTCGACGACCACCAGCCAGCCATCCTCGACCCTCACCAGGCCCGCCCGCATCAGAGTTGGGAGGTATCTGGGTAGCCGCACCCCCTCCCCCTTTTCGGCGGCACGCACCAGGCGGAGTAGCTCGGCCACGGCCGTCGAGCCGATGGCGGCTACCCAGAACCTGCGCACATATGCGTCTGTCGGCCGATAGGTGTCGGTCGTTGGGCGGAGGCGCACCGGGACGACCGGTCTCATACGGGCTGTGGGCCGGACCGAAGCACCCGGGAGCATTTCGATCGTTCGATGCGGAGGACGTGCACCCCGACCTCTCCCGGGCACTTCGGCTGTCATATGTCGAGTTCTACAGAGCAACGACAAATATCGTCAAGAGACGTAAGTGAAGTACGCGAAAGAAACCGCTGTTAGGAGTTGGTGGGTCAGCCGCCCGCCAGCTCGCCGACGAACACCACCAGCTGGGCCGTGCCCTCCACCGGGGTACCAGGTGGGGGATTGGTGGTGACGATCCGGCCGACAAGGGACGAATCTGTGACCTCGGTGGGTTGTTGCACCAGGCTCAGCTTCACGCCGGTCTCATCCTCGAACTCGCGAACTGCGTCGAGTGCCTCCTCCACCGTGAGACCGATGAGCGCAGGGATCTCCCCAACCGGGATCTCCCCGCTGGAAACCGAGATCGAGATCGTAGAGCCTTGACGCACCGTCGAGCCCGGTGCAGAGCTCTGGGCGACGACGACTCCCTCTGGCTCGAGCGACGGGATTTCGACGACGTTGGCATTGAGCTTCGCGTCCTTGAGCCGAGCCACAGCCTCGTCGACACTCAACCCGACGACAGACGGGACGGTGGTTGGCGGAGGCACCAGGTACTTCTCGATGTTCCCCGGTTCGGCTGGGAAATCAGTCATCGGCAGATCTGCCATGACATAGCTCATGAACTCTGCCCAGATCGGGGCCGGAACCGAGCCACCAAACACCCGTCGGTAACTCTGTCCATTGATCACGACATTTGTGAGAGGAACCTGCTGTGCCTCGTAGCCGACCCATACTGCGGTGCTGTATTCCGGCGTGTAGCCCACGTACCAGGCGTCGAGGTAGCTCTGGTGGGTACCCGTCTTCCCTCCCTGAGGTCGGTCGATGTTGGCGGCCGGAGCTGTCCCTGATCCGGTGGGGACTTTGGAGAGCGCCCGACGGGCTGCGGCGAAGATCGCGGGATCGGAGACCTGCGTCTGCTCCAACTCGTGCTCGTAGATGACCTGACCGGAGCTGTCCACGATTCTGGAGACTATGTAGTCGTCGGCGTGGAGGCCATTGGTGGCGAAGTTGGAATAGGCGTTTGCCATCTCCAGCGTGCTCACCGCCGAGCTCCCGAGCACGATCGAGAGCACAGGGTCGAGGGAGGACTCGTCGATCCCCATCCGCCTCGCGACGTCCACCACGTTCTCAGGGCCGACCTCGAGCGAGAGTTGGGCGTAAACCGCGTTGACCGAGTTGTAGGTCGCCTGTTCCAGGGTGATCACGCCATAGGAGTTGCCGGCGTTGTGCACGGTCCAGATGTTCGAGCCGTTGGGAGCACAGGGGAATTCGCACTCGATCTCGACCGGGCTCTTGCCGCTCCACGTGTGGCCCATGGTGTATCCCTGCTCCAGGGCGGCGACCAAGCCGAATGGTTTGAACGATGAGCCGGGATTACGCCGGCCCTGAACCGCCAGGTCGAACTGGGAGAACTCGAAGGGGAGGCCGGAGGCCATGACCCGCACTGCCCCGGTGTGATTGTCCACCATGGTCATGGCACCGGTGGGCACGCAGGAATGGGTCTCTGCGTAGCTGGCAAGGAACTCATTGGTCTCGTTGGGGAGGATCTCGCGGCATTTGGCGAGGTTCTCCTCATAGACGGGAAGGGGGAGCCAGGAAGCGAGGATCTCATTGGCTCTCTTTTGCTGTTCGAGATCGATGGTGGTGAACACCTGGAGGCCGCCACCTCCCTCGCAGGCGACGTCATCAGCGGGACAACCGAATATGGCTTTCTTCCTCTCCTCCGGCGTTTCGCCGAGGAAGGCGAACTTGGGGTCGTTCAAGAGCTGGCGCTTGACCTCCGCGACCACGTGGTCCGCCTCGCCTCGACGCAGTGGGGCCTCGATGACTCCCAGCGGCTCGCTGACTGCGAGCTCGGCCTGCTCGGTCGTGATCCATCCCTCCTCGGCCATCTCCCGTATCACGTCGTCGCGCCTCTCCAGGGTGATCTCGGGACGGGTCCGCGGGTTGTAGAGAGAGGGGTTGCGCACGAGGACGGCGAGGGCCGCCGCCTCGTGGATCTCGAGCTGGTTCAGCTCTTTGCCGAAGAACTCCTCGGCAGCGGTCTTCACGCCATATGCACCGGCACCGAAGTAGACCGAGTTCATGTAGAACTCGAGGATGCGCTCCTTGGGAAAGCGCCGCTCCACTTCCGCGGACACGAAGGCTTCGTTGATCTTTCGCCGGATGCTGACCTCGGTGCCGACGAAGGCGTTCTTGACCACCTGCTGGGTGATGGTCGACCCGCCGCGGGTCGTGTCGTAGATCAGGTTGTCGACCGCGGCGGAGAGGATCGCCGAGAAGTCGACTCCGGAGTGTTCGAAGAAGTCGGAGTCCTCGGCGGCGAGGATGGCATGAACCAGGTCCGGGGGCACCGACTCATAGGGCACCGGCTCCGAGTTGCGACCGTCGTGCAGCTCGGCGAGCACCTCACCGGAATCGGCATAGATGCGACTCACACGGCTCAGGTCGGGGAGTGTGAGCTCCATGGACCGGGTGTCGGGGACCCATTCCTTCTTGATCCCCTCGAAGGTCCCGTACGCCGAGTTGGTGCCCAGGAATGCGAACAGGCCCACCCACCCTGCGAGGAGGAGTGACATCGAGAGAAGCGTGGCGAGGGCGCCGAACCAACGGCCCCTGCGCTCCCGCGCCTCTATCTGGTGAATGAGCGCTTTTCTGGCCATGTGGGGGGATTGGACGTCTCGGGTCTCAATGGAGTTCCCGACCTACGATCCACGAGAAGGCTGTCAGGATACCCCGACCATGGAAGAAACCAGGAGCACGACCAGCGACATCGTCATCGACGTCGTTTATGACCGACCGGCGGACCCCGGTCGGATCGGCGCACCCGGTGCCTATCCATTCACCAGGGGGCCACATCCGACGATGTATCGCGGGCGCTTGTGGACCATGAGGCAATACGCCGGCTTTGGGACCGCAGAGGAGACCAATCGGAGGTTTCGCGACCTTCTCGACGCCGGACAAAGCGGTTTGAGTGTGGCCTTCGACCTTCCCACCCAAATGGGGCTCGACTCGGATCATCCGCTGGCAACAGGGGAGGTGGGCAAGGTCGGGGTGGCAATCGACAGCCTCGATGACATGAGACGGTTGTTCGACGGCATACCGCTCGACTCGGTGTCCACCTCCATGACGATCAACGCCACGGCCCCTGTCCTCCTGCTCCTCTATCAGCTGGTCGGCGAGGAGAGCGGGATTCCGGCCTCTCGGCTCCGGGGGACGATCCAGAACGACATCCTCAAGGAGTATGTGGCCAGGGGCACGTACATCTATCCACCCCGGCCTTCCATGCGGCTGGTCACCGACGTCTTCGAATACGCCGGATCGGAGATCCCGGACTGGAACACGATCTCGATCAGCGGATACCACATCAGGGAAGCGGGGGCCACCGCTGCACAGGAGCTCGCGTTCACCATCGCCAACGGCCTCGCCTATGTCCGGGCTGCCATTGACGCCGGCCTGGATCCCGACGACTTCGCACCGCGACTTTCGTTCTTCTGGAACGGGCACAGCAATTTCTTCGAAGAGGTGGCCAAATACCGGGCGGCCCGCCGAATCTGGGCGCGCTGGATGCGGGATGTGATCGGTGTCGGAGACTCGAAAGCCTGGGCCATGCGCTTCCACACCCAGACCGCAGGGTCGACGCTCACCGCCCAGCAGCCCCTGAACAACGTGGTGCGCACCACCATGCAGGCGCTGAGCGCAGTGCTCGGAGGGACGCAGTCGCTTCACACCAATTCCTACGACGAGGCCTTGGGGCTGCCGACCGACGATTCGGCGTTGCTGGCTCTCCGCACGCAGCAGGTGATCGCGTACGAGACCGGGGTCGCCGACACGGTGGATCCTCTCGCAGGGTCCTATTTCGTCGAGGCGCTCACTGACGACGTGGAGGCCCGAGCCGAGGCGATCTTGAGTCGTATCGAAGAGATGGGTGGTGCGGTGTCTGTCATCGAGGCCGGTTGGATGCAGGCTCAGATCGAGGACTCCGCATATCGGGAGGCGCAGCGGCAGGGGAGCGGTGACACGGTGGTCGTCGGGGTCAACCGGTTCCAGCAGGCCACGACCGAGCCGGTCCCCTTGGCCAGGGTCGATCCATCGCTCGAGGAAGGGCAAAAGGCTCGTCTGGCCGCCTGGCGTGAGCAGCGCGACTCCCAGGTGCTGGCGATCGCGTTGGACGAATTGGAGAGCATGGCGCGAACCGAGTCCAATCTGCTGCCACCCATGAAGCAGGCCCTGGAGGCGGGGGCCACCATTGGCGAGGTCTCGGACCGTTTGAGAGCCGTCTTCGGGTCGCACCGCCCCCGTTGACTCCGCCGGGGGTGAGTTCCCCGGTACCGTCCCGGTTCGAGGACCAATGGCAGACAGCAGAGCTCACCTCTTGATCATCGGTGGTGGCCCGGCGGGCACCCAGGCTGCGACTACAGCCGCCTCCAAAGGTGCGCGGGTGACGCTCGTCGAAAGGGACATAGTCGGCGGGGCAGCGCACCTCTGGGACTGCATCCCATCGAAAACTATGGCGGCGAGCGCGCTTCGGCACACCTCGATCCGCAATGCGGCCAAGCTGGGGTTCGTGACCGACCCGGGAAAAGTCGATCCCAAAGTCCTTGCTGAGCGGATCGAGGTGATCACCGGTGACATCAACCGGAATTGGGTGACCCTCCTTCAATCACAGGGTGTCGCCATCATCGAGGGCACCGGTCGTCTCACTTCGGATCACGAGGCTGTGGTCGAGACGACATCGGGAGAGCGGAGCATCAGCTTCGACAAGGCGATGATCTCGACAGGCTCGTCGCCGCGCGTGCCCGAGTGGGCCCCGGTTGACGGCAAGAGGGTGTTGACCACCCGCGACTGCTATTTCCTCGATGAGGTCCCGGAGCACATCGTGGTCATCGGCTCCGGCGTCACCGGTGTGGAGTTCACCCACATCTTCGAAAGCCTGGGGGCAAAGGTCAGTCTGGTTGTGTCTCGCCAACAGATCCTGCCTCACCGTGATGCGGAGGTCGCCGCAGTCCTGGAGGAGGACTTCCTGGAGCGGGGGGTGCGCCTCGTGATCGGCGCCCGCGCCGAGGGGATTCAGATCGACGAGGCTCAGATCACCGTCGCCTGCGACGATGGGCGTCAGATAAGAGGATCACATGCACTGCTCGCTGTGGGCTCGTTTCCGCTGAGCGAAGGGCTGGGCCTGGATGCGGCAGGGATCGCGGCGGAAGAGGGCTATGTGACCGTCGACGAGCATCAGCGCACCTCGATCCCTCATATCTATGCGGCAGGGGACGTCACCGGGCAGATGCCCCTGAGCTCGGTCGCCTCGATGCAGGGCCGGAAGATCGCCAATCACGCACTCGGCCTTCCGGTGGCGCCCATCGACTACTCCAAGGTCGCAGAGGCGATATTCACCGAGCCCGAAATCGCATCCGTGGGGCTGGTCGACGTCGAGGCCGCAGCCGAGGGACGGAAGGTGAGGACGACCAAGGTCCCGTTCGCGGCCAACGCTCGGTCGGTCCTCCAACATGTCACCCGGGGCTTCGTGAAGCTGACGTCGGATCCGGCAACCGGAGTGGTGCTGGGAGGGACGATTGTCGGCCATCGCGCTTCCGAGTTGATCGGAGTCGTCGCCCTGGCGGTTCAGGCCCGGATCACGGACAAGACCCTGGTCGAGACCCTGATGGTTCATCCCTCGATGATGGAGGCGATCTCCGACGCCGCCGAATAGTGATCGGGCCTCGACACCGGTCCGTTCCTGAGCCGTTACAGAGCCCGGCTCTATTTGACGATCGCAATCACCTGCCCGGCGGTGACGGTGTCCCCGGGTTGAACCCGGAGGTCGACGATCTCACCACCGTTCGGCGTCACGACCTCGTTCTCCATCTTCATGGCCTCCAGGACGCACACCGGGTCCCCCGCCTTGACCGACCCACCCGCCTTGACGTGGACCTTGACGATGGTTCCTTGCATGGGTGCCGTTATCACCCCGTCGCTGGCACCGGACGGGCCAGGGGCGGAGAGCCTGGGTGGTCTGCGCCGAACCGCCCCGCCGGGGGCGGCCGGCTCGGGGGCCCAGTAGGTCACCGCAAAGCGACGTCCACCGATCTCGACGGTGATGTCCCTTCTTGCCAGCTCTTCATCCTCGGGGAGAGTCGGCGGAGAGTCCGGTGCCGCTCTCTCCAGACTGACTGCCTCCTCCATCCACCTGGTGTGATGCTCCCCTTGGATGAAATCGGGATGATCGAGAACCGCGAGGTGGGCGGGGATGGTGGTGGCGACGCCTCGCACCTGGAACTCCTGCAGTGCCCGCCTCCCCCTGGAGATCGCAGATGCCCGATCAGGAGCCCAGACCACGAGCTTGGCCATGAGATTGTCGTAGTACTGGGAGACACTGGTCCCCGGGCGCACCCAGGAGTCGACCCGCACCCCGGGGCCCGCCGGCTCCTGCCACTCCACCACCTGCCCTGGGGTGGGGATGTAGTTGTTGAACGGGTCTTCGGCATTGATCCGGAACTCGATGGCGTGGCCGCGCGTCTCCACCGACTCCATCGGCAGCTCCTCCCCGCGTGCGATGCGGAGTTGCCACTCGACGAGATCGAGGCCGGTGACCATCTCGGTCACCGTGTGCTCCACCTGGAGCCTTGTGTTCATCTCCAGGAAGTAGAACTCGCCATCCCCGTCCAACAGGAACTCAACCGTCCCCGCATTCACGTAGCCACAGGAGCGGGCCGCGGCGAGGGCGGCCTTGCCCAGGGCCCTCCTTTGACGGGTGGTCATCCCCGGGGAAGGGGTCTCTTCGATGAGCTTCTGGTGGCGCCGCTGGACCGAGCAGTCGCGCTCGCCGAGGAATATCCCTTTCCCATGGCTGTCGAAGAGGATCTGCGCCTCGATGTGCCGCGTCCGCTCCAGGTACTTCTCGACATACACCTCGGGGTTCCCGAAATAGGCGTCTGCCTCTCGTCGCGCCCCTTCAAAGGACTCGGCGAGGTCCTCGGAGCTCCGGACCACTCTCAGTCCCTTGCCACCACCGCCGTGGGCGGCCTTGACCGCCACCGGATACCCGTATTGCTCGGCGAGAGCGGCGACCTCATCGACGGAGGACACCGGGTCGGTGATGCCTGGCACCGTGGGCACACCGAACTTCTCGGCGTTGCGCCGCGAGGTGATCTTGTCACCCATGCCCTCGATCGCCTCGGCCGGGGGCCCGACCCAGATGATCCCGGCTTCGGTCACCGCACGGGCGAAGCTCGCATTCTCGGAGAGAAACCCGTACCCGGGGTGAATCGCCTCGGCGCCGGACTCATGCGCCACCTGAAGGATCTTTTGCTGGTTGAGGTAGCTCTCGGCGGCGGGCGCCGGCCCGGCGTTCCAAGCCTCGTCGGCGAGGTCGACATGGAGGGCATCGCGGTCCAACTCGCTGTAGATCGCGATCGTCCGAATCCCCATCTCCCGCGCGCTGCGGATGACGCGGACCGCGATCTCGCCGCGGTTGGCGACGAGCAGGCTCTTCATGAGTGTCGCGCCCCGTAATTTGGACCGTTAGGGTCATATGTGACCCCTTTTCGTCCAAATTTGGGGGGCTGGCTCACTGCGGACCGTTCCCGTGCTTCTTGGGCGGCATCTTCTCCCGCTTGGTGCGCAGGATCTCCATTGCTCGTATCAGTTTGTACCGGGTTTCCCTGGGCTCGATCACCTCGTCGACCAGACCGAGCTCGGCGGCCACGTACGGGTTGTTGAACGTCTCCTCATAGTCCGAGATCAGCTCCGTCCGCTTCTCATCCCCTTTCGGACCGGTGAGCTCTCGGCGATGAATGATGTTCACCGCTCCTTGCGCCCCCATGACAGCGATCTCGGCGGAGGGCCAAGCGAAAACGAGGTCCGCCCGGATGCCTCGGGCGTTCATGACCAGATAGGCGCCCCCGTAAGCCTTGCGAGTGATGACCGTCACCCGGGGCACCGTCGCCTCGCAATAGGCGTAGAGGAGCTTGGCCCCATGCCTGATGATCCCGTTGTGCTCCTGGTCGACGCCCGGGAGGAAGCCGGGCACGTCGACGAAGGTGATGAGAGGGATGTTGAACGCGTCACAGAACCGGACGAAGCGGGCAGCCTTCTCGGAGGCCTCGATGTCGAGAGTCCCGGCGAGGACCGCCGGCTGATTGGCGACCACCCCGACGGTGTGCCCGTCGAGTCGGCCGAACCCGACCACGATGTTCCCTGCCCAGTGCTCGTGGACTTCGAAGAACTCATTGCCATCCAGCACAGTGGTGATCACGTCGAGCATGCTGTAGGGCTGGGTGGCGGAGTCGGGGATGATGGAATCGAGAGCGTCGTCGACACGGTCTGGCCGGTCGGTCGGGGCAAAATGCGGTGGCAGTTCCATGTTGTTGCGGGGGAGGAAGGAAACTAGGTAGCGCACCGCCTCCAGGGCATCGGCGCCGGTGGGATAGACGAAATGGGTCACCCCCGACTTCGAGGCGTGGGTGAGCGCTCCGCCCAACTCCTCCATGGTCACCTCTTCACCGGTCACCGCCTTGATGACGTCAGGGCCGGTGATGAACATGTGGCTCGTCTTGTCGACCTGGATCACGAAATCGGTGAGTGCCGGGGAGTAGACGGCACCGCCCGCGCACGGGCCCATGATCACGGAGATCTGGGGGATCACGCCCGACGCCCGAACGTTGCGCTCGAAGATTCGCCCGTATCCGTCGAGCGACGAGATCCCCTCCTGGATCCGGGCTCCGCCCGAGTCCTTGAGGCCGATCACAGGAGTCCCGGTATCCAGGGCCATGTCGAGGATCTTGCAGATCTTGTCGGCGACGACCTTGCTCAGGCTCCCCCCGAAGACGGTGAAGTCTTCGGCGAAGACGAAGACGGGCCTGCCATCGATCGTCCCGTGCCCGGTCACGACCGCGTCGCCGAGCGGCCGCTTGTCTTCGATGCCAAAGCCCGACGACTGATGCCGGACGAACTGGTCGATCTCCTGGAACGACCCTTTGTCGAGCAGTGTCTCCAAGCGCTCTCGAGCAGTGAGCTTTCCTTGCTCGTGCTGTCGAGCGACCGCCCTCTGACTTCCCGCGTGAAGCGCCTCTTCGCGGAGCTCCCTCAGTTTCTCAATCCGCGCCTCAGTCCCCAAGACTCCTCCGTAACCTCACTCTTTGACTCGCCGGAGGACGAGATGGCTACACCCTATTGGCAGATCCAGCGGGAAGAAGTCCCCAGCACTCAGGACCTGGCGCTGGACGAGATGGAGGATCTGCCCGTCGTGGTGATCGCCGCTGCGCAATCCAGAGGCCGGGGCCGATCCGGCGTGGAGTGGGCCAATGCCCCAAGAGCCCTTGCGGTCTCGGTTGCCGTGCGAATCGGCCCCGGTGACCGACGCCCCTTCTCCCTCATGGCGGGTGTCGCCGCGAGCCGCGTCATGTCCGGGATCGGTCTCAAGTGGCCGAACGACCTGGAACTGGAGGAGGGCAAGGTCGGGGGGATCCTCGTCGAGCAAACCGGTGCCACCGCGGTCATCGGCTTGGGAGTGAATCTCTGGTGGCCCTCGCCGCCCCAAGGCGTCACCGCACTACATGTGGAGGATCCCGGCCTGGATCGGCACCGGGAAATCGGCGCTGCCTGGGCAGCAGAGATTCTCAACCTTGTCAGTGAGAGCCAATGGCCGATCGACGAGTACCGGGGGACTAGCACCACGCTTGGCCGCGACATCACCTGGGAACCGGATGGATCCGGCCATGCGGTTGATATCGCCGATAGTGGCGCCCTGGTGGTCGACACCGGGGCCGATCGGATCGAGATCCACTCCGGCGTTGTCCGTCACATTCGGGCACCGGGGTGACGCCGATCCCTCGGAGACCCCACGCACCGATTTCAGCCACTGAGCGCTAGCCGAGCTCCTCGATCTCTGCTGCGGGCAATGTCGCCTTGAGGAAGGCCACCATCCGGGCCACGGCGTCCTCGGCTGCCGATTCCTGATAGGCAGCTGCGGTCACGTCTAGGAAATCATGGCCGGCATCTTCGTAGAGAAGCCATTGCCCATGTTGGTTACGGTTCTGAGCCTCGTCGACTGTCGCCGGGGAGACCAATTCGTCGGAAGAGCCGTAGAGCCCGAGCACCGGCACCGGGAGGTGGTCGAGGAAGTTCGCGACCTGGAACTGGCGCTCTTCGTCACCGGTCAGCGGGGTGGAGACCAGGGTCAACGACTTGACCCAGTCTCGAGTCGCGGCGGCGATGAGCCCGAACCGCCCTCCCACGTCGATGCCAACTACGCCGACGTCATGGCTTACTGCCCATTCGAGATCGTCGGAGACCACGTATTCATGGAGCTCATCGAGGTCGGTCAGGGCCCGGGCATCCGGCAGCTGGTTGTAGGCGTCGAGCGGCTCACCCGCCTGCCGGTAGAAGCCGAGGGAGATTGCGAGAATCCCATTCCGGGCCAGCCGACGGCACAGGTCCTTCTCGAAGCTGTCGAGACCGTTGAGCCCAGGGAGCACGAAGACGACAGGAAAGCGGCCGGCTTCGTCGGGGCGTGCCAGGTACCCATCGCGAAGGGCGGTGCCGACGGGTATGGCGGCCTTCCCGTACATGATCGCAAATTCCCCTTCATGGGCCAGGACCGCCATGAGCCGGGACGTTAGACGGGGTTTGCCCCCGCCCCTGGCTGAGAGTCACCGGCATTGGGCGGAACTGGGGCTAGCCTGCGCGACGTCTCACAGACGATGTCTTCCACTCCATCCAACCCTGTTTCGCGTCGTGGCATGCCACGTTGGCTCAAGGTGACGATCATCTCGTTCCTGGTCGTTGCCAACCTGGTGGCGCTCGGCTTGTTCTGGGCTCTCAACACCGGCCAGAGCCTCCTCTCTGGTGCAGATACCGACGAGGACGTGGTCGACGCCCTCGCCACTCCAACCGGTGACGCCCTGACTTTCCTCGTGGTTGGGAGTGATTCACGTGAGGGGCTCGAAGACCTCGACCACTTCGGTGACTTCGCAGGAGCTCGCGGCGACGTTGTCATGCTGGTGCGTGTCGATCCGTCGAGCGGTGATGCCCACATGCTGAGCATCCCCCGGGATCTCTGGGTCGACATCCCGGGCAATGGTGAGGGGAAGATCAACGCCGCCTACTCATTCGGCGGTCCCAGGCTGATGGTGGAGACGATCCGCGAGAACCTGGGGATCGAGGTCAACCATTACGTCGAGATCGGCTTCGTGGGCTTTCAGGAGATGGTGGACGAGCTGGGTGGGATTCACATTTCGTTCCCCTACGACGCCCGCGACGTTTCTTCGGGCCTGGACGTCGCGGCCGGCACCGAGGTCCTCGATGGCGAAATGGCCCTCGCCTATGCCCGCTCCCGGAAGTACCAGGAAAATCAGAACGGCTCTTGGGTCTCGGTCGAGGCCAGTGACATCGGCAGGACCGCGCGGCAACAGCAAGTGGTGCGGGCGATCATGTCCGAGCTGAAGACTCCGGCCTCGGTTGCAGATGCCGGGGCAGTCGCCTCCGCTCTGGCCGATCACATGACGATCGACGCCACCCTTGCCTCCTCGTCGATCGCCGGGCTGGCGTGGGACTTCCGGAGCCTGATCAGCGGTGGCATCGAAGGCACGACCCTGCCGGTTGACGGGGCAACCGTGAACGGAGCATCGGTAGTCGTCGCCAGGGAGCCGGAGGCATCCGAGATGATCACGGCGTTCCTCGGCGGCGCGAACCAGGTTGTGGAGAGACCTCTGCGGGTCCAGGTTCTCAACGGGAACGGCATTGCCGGGGCCGCCGGGAAGATGTCAGAGAGGCTCGAGGAGAACGGGTTCGAGGTCGAGGCCGTCGGCAACGCGGGGAGCGGCGACTACGAAGTCACGACTGTGATGGTCCCTGCCGGAAGTGTCAACGGCGGGGTCATCATCGACCGTCTTGGTTTCGGTGTAGTCGAGTTCGGCAATGTCGATAACGGATACGACGCCGTTGTCATCGTCGGCGCAGACGCCTCCTGAGCGGGTCGCCGCCATCGGGGGCGGCAAACCAATGATTCTTAGACTGAGGTGGACATGAGCATCGCGATCATCGGCGCGGGATACGTCGGGCTTGTCACGGGCGCCGGATTGGCCCATCTCGGCCATCGGGTGCGGATTGGAGAGGCCAACGAGAAGCGGGTGGAAGTGCTCCGGTCGGGAGCGGTTCCCATCTTCGAAGAGGGGCTTCCGGAGCTGATCGTGCACGCGGTAGGTGAGAACCTCATCAGCTTCCATTCCTCGAATCTCGACGCGGTCGAGGGAGCACGCTTCGTTTTCCTCTGCCTCCCGACACCTGAGGGTGAAGACGGCCGGGCCGACCTGCGATACATCAATGCAGTGGTCGAGGAGCTGGCCAACTCAGTGGAGTCAGATGTGGTCTTCGTGGTCAAGTCGACCGTGCCGCCGGGGACCGTGGCCGGGCTTCGCAAGCGACTTGCCGACCTGGGCAGCCAGGCCCGGATCGTCTCCCATCCCGAGTTCCTTCGAGAAGGGCGCGCCGTTCAGGACTTCCTGGAGCCCGATCGCATCGTCATTGGCGCCTGGGACGAGGTCGATGCCGATGCAGTCGCCGGGCTCTACGAGAAGGTCGACAGTGTGGTGGTGAGGACCGATCCGACATCGGCGGAGATGATCAAGTACGCCAACAATGCCTATCTCGCTACCCGGCTCACCTTCGTCAACACCCTGGCCAACGTGTGCGAGGCGGTGGGCGCGGACATCGTGGATGTGGTGCGGGGGATCGGTCTCGACCACCGCATCGGCCCCCACTTCTTGCAGCCGGGCCCTGGGTACGGGGGATCGTGCTTCCCCAAGGACACTTCAGCCCTGATCGCGGTGGCGAGCGACGCCGGATATGACTTCGAGTTGCTGAGCGCCGTGATCGAAGCCGATGAAGAGCAGCGGCGGCGGGTCGCCGAGAAGGTGCGTCAGGCGGCCGGCGGCGGTCTCCACGGGCGGAGGGTGGCCATGTGGGGTGTCGCCTTCAAGGCGGGTACCGACGATGCGCGGGAATCTCCGGCGCTGCGGATCGCGGCTATTCTCCAGGCCGATGGGGCCGAGGTGGTGGCGTTCGATCCCGAGGCATCCTCGGATTCGCTGCGGATGGCTCCCGATGCGGTCTCGGCAGCAGTCGACGCAGATGTGTTGCTGGTCGCCACCGAATGGAAGGAGTTCCAGGAGGTCGATCTAGCTGCGGTGGCCAAGGTGATGAGGGGTCATCGTGTCGTCGACGCTCGGAACCTCCTCGATCCCCGGGCGGTGCGTGGCGCCGGGCTCGACTATTGGGGGTTGGGCAGACCAGGGGTCTGAGTCCGCGGATCCACGGCTAGCGGAACAGGTCCTCACCCGCCGGGCGCACCAGATCGGCGCCGGTTCCCGGTCCCCGGGGGCCGTCGTACCCGCTGATCAGTGCCGCCGGGATTCCTTCGGCCTTCCCCATCACCAGGTCGGCCGCGGCCGCTAGTTCGTCGGCGACTGCAATCTCGGTCACCTCCAGCTCTCGACCGCTCCAATCCCTGGTCCCCTTGAGATCGAGGAGTGTGATCAGGCCCGAAGCGCCGATCGCGACATCGGTCAGACCTCGACGCCAGGGCCTGCCGAACGTGTCGGAGACAATGACCGCGAGTTGGACCCCGAAAAGGCGCTCGAGCCGGGCCCGGATCCGGTGTGCCGAGCGGTCGGGGTCCTCCGGGAGCAGGATCATGGTCCCTGTGGCGGCATTCGACCTGTCGATGCCGGCATTGGCGCAGATGAACCCGTGTTTGGTCTCGGCGATGATCAGATCACCGCGGCGCCGCACGATGGACATCGCTTCTCTCTCGATGAGATCGATCCGGAACTCCTCCTCGTCCCCAACGACCTCGACCACCGCGCCTTCCGATTTGGACACGACCTTGTGGGTGAGCACCAACACGTCACCGGTCGCCGGTTGCATCGGTTGCAGTGCCGTGGCGAGCATCGACACCAGATCGTCGCCAGGGCTCACCGCGCCCAGCCCGAGCACCGGCCGGATCTGCAGTGTCATGAGCTGAGTATCGCTCGGGCCAGCCGCGCGGCGGCAGCTGTTTCGATGATCAGGGTGTCCTCCACGAGAACCGATACCGGGTCCAGTGCTTCGGCATCGCCCGCGTCGCTCCGGTCGATCACGAGCGTGTCGACCAAGCCGGAGTAGGCCTCCGCCACACCTCGATTGCCTTCGGGGAGACCGAGGGAGCGCAGCACTGCGGCCGCCGGGCCCTTGAGGGCCTTGCCGCCAAAGAGCGGGCTGACTGCGATGACCCGGGGGTGGCCGGCCACCGCTTCCCTGACGCCGGGAACCGCGAGGATCGGCCAGATCGAAAGCGGGGGATTGGAGGGGGCGATGACGATCACGTCTGCTGCGGCCATGGAATCCATCACCTCTGGTGCGGGTATCGAGTCGGCGGCCCCCGCGAACCTGAGATCGGCTACCTCGTCCTGGTGCCTCCTCGAGACGAAGTAATCCTGAAACGAGAGCCACCCCGAGCCCTCGACTTCGACCTCTGTCCGCAGCCGATCATCGCTCACCGGGAGGATGGCGCTCTCGATGCCAAAGCCGTGCGCAATCGCCCTCGTGACGTTGCTCAGCCTGTCGCCGGCGGCCAGTCGCTCGGTGCGGAAGATGTTGACGGCGAGGTCCAGGTCGCCGACTCGAAAGAGGTTGTCGACCCCGAAACGGGCCAGCTCGTCGTTGGCGACGAAGGTATCGCCCCGTCGCCCCCATCCTTCGTCACCCTCGACCTCGGCCATCGTGTAGATGACGGTGTCCAGGTCCGGGCACACCTGGAGGCCATGGACTTGCTCGTCGTCTCCCACGTTGACCACCACCGTCAGCTCGATGTCCTCGATCGCGGCCAGGCCTCGGGCGAGGCGGGCTCCGCCCACCCCCCCGGAGAGCTCGACGACTCTCATTCGGGCTCGCCGATATTGCTCAGGGCACGGACCCGGTTCACAATGTCCTCCCGCATGACCGATGCTTCTCCGTTGATCGCGGAGTCACCCACAACCGACACCACTCCAGGCATGCCTCGAGTCAAGGTGGTTCTGACCCTGGTCAAGGGCGCCGACCTCGATGCAGCGCTCGCCACCGTCGATCGACAAGTGTATGACTCGGTCGAAGAGGTCACCGTGATCGCGGACGCCGGGGTCGAAGTCCCGGACGGGATCACCCGTGCCGAGACCCTGGTAGATGCGATCAACTCGACGAGTCATGGGGTCGAGTATCTCTGGATCATCCATTCCGATGCCAGGCCACGGCCCGACGCTTTGTCGGCTCTCGTCGCCGAGGTGGAGCGGAACGATGCCTCGCTCGGCGGCTCGAAGCTCCTGGTTGCCGGAAGCCGTGACGAGCTGGAGTCGATCGGAAGCGCCACAGATGTGTTCGGAGAGCCCTACTCGGGCCTCGACGAGGGCGAGATCGATCTCCAGCAATACGACGTGGTCCGCGAGGTCGCGTTTGTGTCCTCGGTTTCGATGCTGATTCGCCGCGATCTTGCTCAAGGCCTGCGCGGGCTGGATGATCTCCTGGAGCCTGTCGCCGCCGGCCTCGACTTCTCGCAGAGGGTGCGCCTCGCCGGGGGAAAGGTCATCACCGTTCCCAGCTCGGAGGTCTATCACCAAGGCCGTTGCCGACAGGCCGGCCGGGGGTGGCGGGAGCAGGCCGGGCGTTTGCGGGCCATGCTCAAGGCATACCGGCTGATCACATTGGCCTGGGTAATCCCTTTCGAGCTGCTCGTTGCCCTCGTCGATTCTGTGGCCAGCCTGCTGTTGCTCCGGTGGAGGCCGGCAGTGCGCCACGCCGCCTCTTGGGGATGGAACCTGGCTCATCTGCCATCGACGGTCACCGCCCGACGCCGTTTCAAGCCGGTGCGGGCTGTCGGCGACGAAGAGCTCTTCAGGTTCCAGGCACGGGGATCGATCCAGCTGCGCTCGGTGGGTGCCGAGCTCACCGAGCGCATCCTGTTCATGTTCGACGACGACAAGGCGCTAGCCCGGGGAACGAGGCGGGTTTGGTCCAGCCCCGGGATCTGGGGTGCGCTGATAGCGGTCGCCATGGTCCTGATCGCGTCGAGATCGATCATCTTTGCCGGGGTGCCCAATGTGGGCTTCAGTTTCGAATTCGAGCCACCCACGGTCGCCCTGCAGCGCTTCCTGGGCGGCTGGAACGACTCGGGCTTGGGCTCGCCGGATGCCGTGCATCCCTCGACCGGGGTCACCGGCCTCGTCTCCGGAATCTGGCTCGGGGCGGAAGGCGCAGCTCGCACATTTCTCACCCTGGGCTTCGCCGGCCTCGGCGTGATCGGGATGGGCCGCCTGGCAGGGCGGATCGGTTTCCGGGGCCCGGGCCGGTATCTAGCCGGATTGGTGCTTCTCGCCGGCCCGGGGACGGCGGTAGCGGTCGGCGCCGGGTCATGGCTGGCCCTGGCCGGCGCCGCCATCCTCCCCTGGGCTGTTCGCTCCGTCTTCCTTTATTCCGGTGACGACAGCAAGAACACGCTCGGCCGTGTGGGGTGGGTGTTCTTATGGTCGCTGATCCTTGCTGCGTTCTCGCCTCTGCTGGCATTGGTGCCTTTGTTGACCGCAGCCCTGGCCTCGATCATCGGTGTTGGCACCCCGCGCCTATGGCTGGGCCTGGTCGCGGTCACCGGGCTGGTGGTGGCCGCACCTTTCCTCGTGGCCGATCCGGGGTGGATCACCGACCTCGACCGTCGACTCGGCCTGGAGGTGCCCGTGTTGTGGCCGGTGCTGGTTGGGGTAGCGGCCATCCCGCTCTTCTTCCTCGAGGACAGGGTTGCACGGGCCGGTCTGACCGGATCCATCCTGGCCCTGGCCGGTCTCGTCTTCATCCGCCTCCCATTTGGCGGGCCGGGACTCGAGGAGGGCTTGCTCGTCCTGTCCTCTTTTGGGGCTGCTCTAGTAGTGGCGGCGGCCCTCGACCGGCTCTCGTTTGAGCCAAAACGGGCGATTGCGAGCATGGCGGCGGCAGCCATTCTGGTGCTGTCGGTCGGAGCCATGCTCGACGGCCGCCTCGGCTTGCCGAGCGGGGACCTCAACGAGCAGTTGGCTTTTGCGGAGACTTTGGCCGGAGAGGGCGGTCCGGGGAGAGTCTTGCTCCTTTCCACCGATCGTGGCGACATACCGGGAGAGGCCCGACCGGGCCCGGGGGTCTTCTATCGGTTGATCGATGGCGGAGGAATGACCCAGGATGAGGTCTGGCTACCGCCGCCCCGCGAGGGCGACATCGAGCTCGACGTCACCATCGATCGGTTGGCCACCGGTGTCGAGCTTCGCCCGGGAGCCGCTCTGGCACCTTTTGCCATCGATTGGCTCGTCGTCGATGGCGATCCGACCTACCTCGATGACCTGCTGCAGACACAACTCGATTTGGTGCCGACACCGCTCGATGCAACCGCCCGGGTGTACGAGAACCCTGGAGCCCGGCCGATCGCAGCCGGGGATTCCGTCACCTGGGCGAAGGCCGGAACCGGGTTCTCGGGCGTCCCTGCCCAGCAGCGCATCACCATCTCGGTCAACCAGGACGAGGACTGGTCACCCGATCCGATGCTCGCGGGCTGGGCGATGACAGTCGACGGGAGTGATGGCGCGGCTCGATTTGTGCCAGACACGGTCGCCTACGTCTTGCCGGTGCTAGCCCTTGCGATGCTGGCATCTGCCCTCGGCATGATCGTCGTGGGGAGGGCACGACGATGACCCCGGTTGTGAAGTCTCTGCTCGTGCTCCTGCTCGCGGCGGCTTCCATCGCGTTGCCTGCACTCGCCGCACCGGAGCCCGAGCCACCTGCGGCGGTGGACACCCCGGCTGCGGCTTTCTGCCCGGTAGAGGAAGGTTCGGAGCGCTCGACCACCGTCGACGCGGTTTCGACGGCTGTGGGGCCCCTGGACTTGACCACCTTTTCCGCAGGGGTGGTAACCGGCACGGCCCAGGTCGAGATAGGTGGTGCCAGGGCGGCGTCGATCCCGATAACCGACGTCGCTGCCGTGGGAACGGGGGCAGCCCTGGTCGAGCCCCCTACCGCCGACGCAGCAGCAGCGGCGGTCTTCACCGGCGACATCTCTTTGTCTGTCGATACCTGTGTCGCGGCTCCGTCGAGTCGTGTGATCCTCGGGGGAGGCTCGACTCTGGACGGTCATGATCTCCAAGTTCAACTCATGAATCCCTACGCCGGCGAGGCGGTCGCCGATCTCGTCGTCCAATCCGACGCAGGCCTCGAGTCCAACTCCGAGCTGGAGGCCGTGCTGGTCCCTCCTCGGTCTTCGGTGATCGTCGACCTCGGCGAGCTCCTCCCGGGCAGGGTTTGGATGAATGTCACCATCGAGGTCGCCCAGGGTGGTTTGATCGCCACCGGCAGGGAAGCAGTGGGGGGCGATGACGCGGTCTGGCATGCGGTCACTCCAGCCGAAGACTGGTACATCCCGGTGCCCCACGGGCTGGAAAGCCACAACATCGTGATCGCAGCAGACGACTCACCGGTCGAATATCAGATCGACGTCTACACCCCCGACGGGCTGGTCGAAGCCCATAGTGCCGGGGAGATCGACGGGCGGGGGCGTGCCGTGATCGACGTCGCCGCCATCACGCCGGTGGCGTCGGCGATTCGCGTCGTGTCGACAGGGCCGGTGGCTGCGTTCCTCCGGATCGGGTCCTCGACCGGGATCGGTCTCAGCAGCGGGGCCTCACTTTCGGCCGTGCGCTGGCTGCTGCCCGGTGCCGGGGCGATCTTTGGCGGAACGGGCTCCGTGGTCATCCTCAACCCCGGCCTCGAAGATGTCAACGCGTCGGTGACTGTGTTGCGCGCCCAACCGGCCACTTCAGTGATCGCGGTTCCCGCCGGCGAGGTGGTAGAGGTCGCGATCGCCACGGACCCTGCGATCGGGTACGAGGTGGAGGGCGATGGCCAGCTCGTGGTCGGATGGTCGATGACCCGTGGCGGCTCTATCGCCCTGGGAGGAGGGGCCCCGCTCTCCGATGGGTGAACCCTTCTTCCGCGCCCTGGTCGTGTTGGGGGTGGCTCTTCTCGCCGGCGGCGTCGTCTGGGTGACTCGCAAGCATTGGTCCCAACCAGGGATTCGGCTGGAACAGACCCTGCTCGGCCCCGGGATCTATCTGTTCACGTCGGCGACATGTGCCGACTGCGGTCTTGCCCGTGACCAGTTGACAGCGGTCTTGGGGGCGGTTGGGTTTCGCGAGATCGATTGGGAGACAAACCCACAGGTGTTCGAGGAACTGCAGATCGGCGCAGTCCCGGCGACCCTGGTGGTCGACGACGTGAACCGGTCGATTCTCTTCCCGGGCGACGCGGCGCCGGTTCTGGAGGCGTTGAGTCCTTGAACGGGGCAACCCCGACTTCTACCGTGCCAGCCATGGTTATCAGTTGCGTCCGGTGTGGCTCGCCTTCGGCAGCGTTCATGACCTTCTCCTACCCGGACAGCGCTGTCTGGCTGGATGATCTCGTGGCCGACGACAAGCGATTCGGGTATGCGCTGTGCGCCGACCACGCCGATCGAATGATCCCACCTCAGGGATGGACCCTCACCGACCGACGAACCGTGACCCGGCTGTTCGCCCCATTGTCCGTGGCCTGATGGCCCTGGACCGCGATCTCCTCGACGCGGTCAGGGAAATGGATGAGCACGACCTCCGCAGGTTGCTGATCCTGACCAGAGCTCAGTTGCAGCGATCCGGTGCTCTGCAAGCCGATGACCATCCCGAGGTCCACCTTCGTCAGCAGTCTGTTCGCTGTGGCAAGACGGGCTGCACCCGGTGCCCCCATGGGCCCTATTGGTACGCGTACTGGACGGAGAACGGGCGGCGACGGAGCCGTTACCTCGGACGCCTCCTCGAAGAGGAGGCATTGTTGTAGGCAGGTGACGGCCTTAATATGTGGCCTCCCCACAACGAAACGCCATGGATTGCCCCCAGTGCTCCCAACCAGACGTCATTGAGATCGAGCATCTCCTCCCCGACGGCACCGAAGTCCGCTTCTTCGCCTGTCACAACTGCGAGGAGAAATGGTGGAACCGTGAAGGTGTCGAGATCGATGTGGCGCAGGTCCTGGAGATAGTCCGACAGCACCGGACATGACCTTTTCCAGGCGTGAGGGGGGTGCTTCCCCCTGGCCGGCGTTGTTCATCATCGCCGGGGTCTCGGCAATCATATTGGTCGTCCTCAACCCGGGATGGGTGATGTCGGCGACCACTCCCACCGGTGGTGACATGGGGGCGCATGTCTTCGGCCCCGCCTACCTTCGGGACCACCTCCTGGCACGGGGCCAGATCCTCGGCTGGTCGAACGACTGGTTCGCCGGCTTTCCCGCCTTCTATTTCTACTTCCCGCTGCCGTCGTTGGTCATCGTCCTCCTCGACCTGGTCCTCCCCTACGGGGTGGCCTTCAAGGTGGTCACGATCATGGGCCTCCTCGCGACACCCCCGGCTGCCTACTTCCTGGCGAGGTCGATGCGTCTCGGCACTCAGGTCTCGATCGTCGCTGCTGCCTCGGGAGCGGTGTTCGCCTTCCTCGAGAGCTACTCGATCTATGGAGGCAACGTCGCCTCGAGCCTGGCCGGAGAGTTCGCCTATTCGTGGTCGTTTGCCCTCTCGCTCCTCTACTTGGGGCTGTTGATCAAGTCGGTCCGGGACGACCGCAAGTACCTGAAATGGGCCGCTATCGCCCTGGCTGCCACCGCCCTCTCTCACATCCTGACCACCCTCGTGGTGATCTTCGCCTCGCTATTCGTGCTCCCCTGGAGGAAGGGCTTTTGGCGGACCATTGCCATCTGGGGTTGGGGCTTTGCGATGGCGGCCTTTTGGGCGATCCCTTTGGCAGCCAGGATCGGGCTCACATCCGACATGGCCTGGACGCCGCTAACCGGTTGGGGCGAGGTATTCCCGGTCGAGCTCTGGATGTTGATCCCGGTGGCGATCCCAGGGGCGATCTGGGCCGCCAGACATACCTCCCGGGCGGGGCCCTTGATGGCGGCCACCCTTCTCCCGGTCATCTACTTTCCGCTGCCCAACGTCCTCCCCGAGTTGCTCCCTGAGATCTTCGGGGGAGAGCGATGGAAGTTGTGGAACGGGAGGCTGCTTCCGTATTGGTATTTCGGAGTCGCCTTCTTCGCCGCGGTTGGTGCGGGAGCTGCCGTCATCTGGTTGTCACGCCGCCTGCCCTCCCGTCTCTCGTCTCACTGGGCGCGGCTCCTGATCGCTGTTGCCACGGTGGTCGCCGCGGCCCTAGTCGCCGATTCGACCGAGTTCCCGAACTGGGCATGGATCCCGGTTGCGATCGCCGGAGCCGGGCTGGTCGCGATCTCGTTCATGTGGCCGACGAACATGGGCACCAGGGGGTTCCTCACCGCCGGGATGACCGCAGTGATCGCCCTCGGGGCGCTCGCCGGTGTGACCTTCATCGACGGCTGGTCCAAGTGGAACTACACCGGCTATGAGCAGAAACAGCCGTGGCCCGAGTACGAGGCCCTGATGACCGAGCTCGACAAGCTCCCGGACGGGAGGGTCCATTGGGAGGCCAACAACGAGGCCTTGAACAAGTACGGCACTCCGATGTCTCCGATGCTCATCCCGTATTGGACCGACGGCGACCAAAAGTCGATGGAGGGCCTGTACTTCGAATCCTCGCTGACCACACCGTTCCATTTCATCAATGCGTCCGAGATGTCGAAGGACCCGTCGAACCCGATACCAGGGCTGACCTACCACACGTTCGACATGGACCGGGGGATCGACCATCTCGGCGTCTACGGGGTCACCTATTACGTTGCCGTCACCCCAGAGGCCACCGAGAAAGCCGACGGGATGCCCGAGCTCACCAAGGTCGCAACCACCGCCCCCTTCACCATCTACCGGCTTCCGGAGAGAGGGCTGGTCGAGGTAGCGAGCCATCTCCCTGCGGTGTACGAAGTCGATGATCGGGGAGTGCTGGCGTCGCTCACCGGAAATGCAACCGTCACCAACGACGATGGGGTGACCATGCCCAGCTTCCATGACTTGTCGCTGGAGTGGTACGAGGACATCGACAACATGGACCGATGGGTCGTGGCCGGCGGTCCCGCAGACTGGCCGAGGATCGACGGCCTGTCCGAACGCCCCGACCAACCATTGCAAGTGCCCGCCAACGCGGTATCGAATGTCGTGGTCGGCGACGATCGAATCAGTTTCGACACCACGGCAATCGGCGTGCCCCACATGGTGAAGATCTCGTACTTCCCCAACTGGGTGGCCGTAGGGGCCGAAGGGCCGTGGCGGGCCGCCCCATCGCTCATGGTTGTCGTCCCGACAACGGGGAGCGTCACCCTCGAGTTCCAGGACACATGGGCGGAGACCAGCGGCCTGGTCCTTTCCCTGGTCGGGATCGCAGTGTTGATCGGTTTCGCCGTCGTGGCGCTCAGACAGCGGTCCGAGAGCTGAGCCCCTCCGCTGCCAGCACCCTCCGGATGTCGAACAGGCCCTTGATCGTCCGGGGTACCCGCTTGATGAGGGAAGAGCGGGCAGACCTGATCTCCTCCACGACCACCGGGACCTCGACTATCCGGTAACCCTGCCGTTCCGCTCGTATCACGAGTTCGGTGTCGTAGAGGTCCTGGCGGCTCACCACCTCGGCGGCGAGCTCGTCGACCAGGCCGCGCCGAAACGCCTTCATGCCGTGGGTGTCCGAGACCCTGGAGTCGAGAATCAATCTCAGGAGCAGGTTGAAGACCTTGGTGGCCACACGCCGGATGATGGGGCGGCGGTCCTCCGACTCCGGGTCTCGCTTCGAACCGATCACCAGGTCGGCGTCGTCGATGGTCAGCACCTGCCTCAGGAACGCGCCCGAGAAGTAGTCGATGTCGAAGTTCACCACCCAGTCGCCCTCGGACTCGAGAAACCCATGGCGGAGCGCCCCGCCGTAGTCGGCCGCGGCGAGAGAGGTCACTTCAACCGGGGCCAGGCCGGCGGTCTTCCTCGCCACCTCGCCTGACCCGTCGGTCGATCCGTTCTCCACCAGGTGGATCATGTAGGGGAGGCCGATGTCTTCCAGCTCGGAGATGAGCAGTGGCAGCGCCTCGGGGATGAAGGATGCCTCGTTGTAGACCGGCACCACGATCGACAGGGTTGGCATCATCTGAGAGCGGGAAGTGTAGGAAAAGGGAGGACTTAGCCCCACCCCTACACTCGGAGCCCCGATGCACGCCGAATCCGTCTTCAAGGCCTATGACATACGGGGCCGTACCGACAACGGCGAGCTGACTCCGCAGCTGATGCAAGCAGTCGGCGAAGCTTTCGTCGGCCTGCTCCACGCCAGTGAGGTGGCCGTGGGCCGGGATTGCCGGGCCTCGTCGCCGGGGCTGGCCGATGGCTTGATCAGGGGAATCACGGCGGCGGGAGCGAATGTGGTCGACCTCGGCGAAGTGCCCACCGATCTCGTCTACTACTACTCAGGAGCTCATGAGATGCCGGGAGCGATCATCACCGCCTCGCACAACCCGGCCGAGTACAACGGCCTCAAGCTGTGCCGTGCTCTGGCCGCCCCGGTAGGCGCCGACACAGGCCTCAATGAGATCAGGGACCGCGTGCTCTCGGGAGACGTCGGTCAGCCTGATGGGCGCCCCGGTGCCGTGAGCTCCGCTGCTGCAGTGGCGGAGTACGTAGACCACCTCCTGTCCGTTGTGGACCCGGCATCGATCGGCGACATGGAGGTGGCGGTCGATGCCGGCAACGGGATGGCCGGAGTCACCCTGGACAAGGTGTTCTCAAGGCTCTCCGCAAGTCTCGATGGTCTCTACCTGGAGCCCGACGGGACGTTCCCCAACCACCCGGCGGATCCCATTCAGCCCGAGAACCTCGTGGACCTGATTCGTCTCGTCGAGCAGCGAGGGCACGACCTGGGAGTGGCATTCGACGGTGATGCAGATCGCGCCTTCTTCATCGATGACCGGGCGCAGCCGGTGAGCGGAAGCACGGTCACCTCTTTGATCGCACGTTGGATGCTCGACCGAGAGCCGGGATCGCCCATCGTGCACAACCTGATCACCTCGCGCGCGGTGTCCGAGATCATCGTCGAGCACGGAGGCCAGCCGATCCGAACCCGGGTGGGCCACAGCTACATCAAGCAGGTCATGGCAGAGACCGGGGCGATATTCGGCGGAGAGCACAGCGGTCACTACTACTTCCGCGACAACTTCCGTGCGGACTCCGGAATGCTGGCGATGTTGGTGCTGATGCGTGTGTTGACGGAGGACGGTCGCCCGCTGTCCGACCTTCGCACCGAGGTCGAGCGGTACTTTTCCTCGGGAGAGGTCAATTTCACCGTGAACGACCCCGCGGCTTCCGTCGCGGCAATAGGAGAGGCGTTTTCCGATGCGCCCCAGGACCAGCTCGACGGCCTCACCGTCGACTTGGGCGCGGCATGGTTCAACGTTCGGCCCTCCAACACCGAACCCCTGCTCCGGTTGAATGTCGAAGCGGCCGAGGAGCACGCAGTGACAGAAGTGATCTCCCGAGTCGAACAGCTGTTGAAGGAGTGAGATGAGCCTTATCGACCCGGCGCTCGCCGAGATCCTGGTCTGCCCCGCAGACCACGGCGCTCTCGACGAAGAAGAGAGTGCCTCCAGGCTGGTGTGCACGGTTTGCGGGCGTCGTTACCCGGTGCGCGATGGGATCCCGGTGATGCTCATCGAGGAAGCCGAGGGTGGCCCTGATGAGTGACATGCTCGAACAGGTGCGCTCGCTCGGCGATCAGCTCCGGTGGGCGCGCGATCTCGAACTTCCCGAATTGACGCAGCGCTCTCAGGTTCTCGTCGCAGGGATGGGTGGATCTGGGATCGCCGGTGACTTCGCAACCGCTCTCACCTTCGGGAGCCAGGGACGGGTCACAGTCCACAAGTCCTACGCCCCGCTGCCAGGGTGGGTCGATGAGGCGAGACCCTTGCTGGTCGCCATCTCGTATTCGGGGAACACCGAGGAGACCCTGAGCTCGGCTGGAGGCGCCGGGGACGGGGTTCCTGTCCTCACGCTGACGACCGGCGGAGAGCTGGCGCGGGTCAGCTCGGAACGTGGGTGGCCGAGCATCACCGTCCCAACCGGAGTCCAGCCCCGAGCCGCCGTCGGCTATCTGCTGGGCGCCGTAGTGCGTGTGGTGGCAGCGGTTGGGCTTCTTCCCGACCAAGCGACGCCACTGAGCGAGGCGGCAGACCTGGCCGATCGCGAGTTGGCCGAGGGGAGCCAGAGTTGGAGGGCGGCGTCGAACATCTCAGAGAAGCTGGGCGGTCGTATACCGATCGTCTACGGAGGCGGGCCGATCACCGGGGCGGTGGCTCAAAGGTGGAAGACGCAGATCAACGAGAACGCCAAGACCCCTGCTTGGTTCTCTGTGTTGCCCGAGCTGGACCACAACGAATTGGTTGGCTGGGAGGCGATGCCGGATCTGACCCTTCGCCACCTGGGTATCGTGGCGCTGACCGACGCCAGCGACCACCCTCGGGTCCGGGCACGGCTCTCGCATTCACGAGACTTGACCGAGTTCGCAGTGCCCTGGGTGGGAGAAGTGGCTGCCATCGGAGAATCACCGCTGGCGCGCCTGGTGTCGTTGATCGTCATGGGCGACCTGGTGTCTTTCACTATGGCCGGGCATGCCGGGGTGGATCCGGTGCCGGTGCCGACGATCGAGAAACTGAAGAAGCTCCTAGCCGAGGAATGACATGAATTACGACATCGCCAACACCGATCTCGCCGACCGTGGGGCGCGGCGCATCGCATGGGCCGGTAGGCGCATGCCCGTCCTGGCCACGATTCGAGAGCGGTTTGCCGAGGAAAGGCCCCTCGAGGGCCATGTCGTCGCGGCATGTCTTCACGTGACCGCCGAGACCGCCAACCTCATGCTCGCCCTACGCGACGGAGGTGCCGAGCCCGTGTTGTGCGCCTCGAACCCGCTATCCACACAAGACGATGTCGCCGCCGCACTCGTGGCTGATGGGATTGCGGTGTTTGCGATCCGCGGGGAGGACTCGGATACCTATTACAAACACATCAACGCGGTCCTCGACCATGCCCCTGCGATCACGATGGACGACGGCGCCGATCTTGCAACCATCCTCCACACCGACCGCCGCGAGCTCGAGGTGATCGGGTCCACCGAGGAGACGACGACGGGTGTGATCAGGCTCCGCGCGATGGCCGCCGACGGGACGCTCCGTGTCCCCGTGGTGGCGGTGAACGAGTCGGCGACCAAGCACCTGTTCGACAATCACTACGGGACCGGGCAGTCGGCTCTCGACGGCATCATCCGCGCCACCAACATCCTTCTCGCCGGTTCCACCTTCGTTGTCATCGGCTACGGCGACTGTGGGCGGGGGGTTGCGGCCCGGGCAGACGGGATGGGAGCCAAGGTAATCGTCGTCGAAGTCGATCCGGTTCGCGCCCTGGCCGCCTCGATGGACGGGTTCCGCGTGATGACTTCGGAGGACGCCGCGGTGGTGGGCGACGTGTTCATCACGGTCACCGGCAACAAGCACGTTCTCAGGCGGAGGCACTTCGAGCTGATGAAGGACGGCGCGATCCTCGCCAACGCCGGCCACTTCGATATCGAGATCGAGCTCGACGCACTGGCTCAGATGGCAAGCGGGCGCCGTGAGGTCAGGGACAACCTCGAGGAATTCGAAATGCCCGATGGCCGGCGCCTCCTCGTCGCCGCCGAGGGCAGGCTGGTGAACCTGGGAGCCGCCGAAGGACACCCCGCCGATGTCATGGACATGAGCTTTGCCAACCAGGCGCTGGCGGCGGAGTATCTGGTCAAGAATCGCGACGACCTCGAGCCGGCCATCCATACCCTTCCTCCCGAGATCGACAGGACTGTTGCCGGGATCAAGTTGACCCATCTCGGTGGCGGTCTCGAGGTGCTCACCGATGAGCAGGTCGCCTATCTCAGCGGGTGGCGCGAGGGAACCTGATTGGGTGGGGCCTAGACGCGGGCCTGGAAAGCGTTAAGCCCAACCCGTAGCTTCAAGTCTGTGCTCTGCCTTGCCTGTCACCGGTGGTCGGGGCAGTCGGTTTGTCTCGATTGCCGGCTCATGCTCCGGCCGGCTTCGGACCAGGTCTTGACCCAGGGAGTGCGTTTGATAGCCGGGTTCGAGCACTCCGGCCCGGCCCGAGCCCTCATTCATCAGTTGAAGTATCGGGGGATCACCGCCTATGCGGATCTGGTCGCCGGGATGCTTGCTCCCCGACTCCCCCCGCTCCCACTGGTGCCGATACCTCGAGCATGGACCAGGAGGGCCCGCTACGGAGTCGATCCGGCATTGGTCCTGGCCAAATCCATTGCCAAAGTCAAGAGAGTTCCGGTCAGGACTGCGCTAGTGGCGCCGATACATACCACGAAGAGAGCAGGTGGCGACCACCGGAGGCCAGTTTTGTCGTTTCGTTTGAGAGTCATGCCCGTGAGCCAGGTCGTGCTCGTCGATGACGTCGTGACCACGGGTGCCACTCTCGAAATGGCCATCGGGGTCCTGGGCGCCGAAAGGGTGGCGCTGGCGGTGGCAGCTAACGCTGCCCCTCCGGTGTCTAGTCTGCGCTCTCAGCAACCGGGGCAACACTGACCCTCTCGAGTCAGGAGCGGGATCCAAGATCATGTCATCTGTAGTCATCGTCGATGATGCCGAGTTGTTTCGCGAGGCATTGAAGGCCGCGTTCGCCCAAGAGGGATTCGACGTCCAGGCCGTTGCCGGCGACGCAATGAAGGGCATCGACGTGACGCGTGCCCATCAGCCCGACCTGGTGATGCTCGACCTCCTCATGCCCGGAATGTCCGGCCTCGAGGTGGTGGGGGCGATCATCAAGGCCAGCCCACGATCCAAGGTGGTCCTGCTCACCTCGAGCGAGTCGGCCGAGGACCTACTGGCTGCCGTCAAGGCCGGAGCCTCCGGGTATCTCACCAAAGACACCCCTTTGCCAAGGCTGGTATCGGCCATGCACGATGTGATCGAGGGCGGTGCGGCAGTGTCGCCGGCCATGGGTGGCAAGCTATTCGGTGCTCTGCGCGACCTGCTCCGTCACAACGGCGTCGTCGGGATCCGCACCCCGGAGCTGACCGGTCGTGAGCTGGAGATCCTTGGCCTGGTCGGGGCGGGGAAGACCTCGAAGGAGATTGCCGACGAGCTCTTCATCTCGGAGAACACGGTTCGCAACCACGTGCGAAACGTTCTGGACAAGCTCGGGCTTCGCTCCCGATTCGAGGCGGTCACCTGGGCGCAGCGCGAAGGCCTGATCGAGGTCCGTTGACCCTGACCGGGGAAGTCGGTCAAATCCTCCCCATCGGTAGCATGGAGGCCGATGCCACTTCTCTCCAAAGTTCTTCGCGCCGGAGAAGGCAAGACACTCAAGGGGTTCCAGGGGACAGCGACTGGAGTCAATGAAGTCGAGCCCCGTTTCGAGGCACTGACCGACGAAGAGCTGAAAGCCAAGACATCCGAGTTCAAGGCTCGCCTGCACTCAGGCGAGCCTCTCGACGACCTTCAGGTCGAGGCATTCGCCACGGTACGCGAAGCGGCGAAACGCGTCCTCGGGCAGCGCCATTATGACGTCCAGGTGATCGGCGCCGCCGCCCTGCACAAGGGGATGGTCGCCGAGATGAAGACCGGCGAGGGCAAGACCCTGGTTTCGACCATGCCCGCGTATCTGAACGCCCTGACCGGCAAGGGCGTCCACATGGTGACCGTCAACGACTACCTCGCCTCTCGTGACGCAGAGTGGATGGGCGCAGTGCACCGTTTCCTGGGCGTGACAGTGGGCCTGATCCAGACCTCGATGTCGCCGGCTGAGCGTCAGCCCGCTTACGCGTCTGACATCACCTATGGCACGAACAATGAGCTCGGGTTCGATTACCTGCGGGACAACATGGCGATGCGGGCCGTTGACCGGGTGCAACGCGGACATCCATATGCCATCGTCGACGAGGTGGACTCGATCCTCATCGACGAGGCGAGGACCCCACTCATCATCTCGGGACGGGTCTCGGACAGTGCGCGCTGGTACCGGGACTTCGCCAAGATCGCCCGCCGGCTCCAGAAGGACCGGGACTACACGGTCGACGAGCGGAAGCGGCAGGTGCTCACCACCGAGGAGGGTGTCGCCGTCGTCGAGCAGACACTCGGCATCGAGAACCTCTTCGACCATGCCGCGGTCGACTTCGTCCACCACCTGGAAGCGGCACTCAAGGCCAAAGAGCTCTACCTGCTGGACGTGGACTACCTCATCGACCACGGCGAGGTGAAGATCGTCGACGAGTTCACCGGCCGAGTCCTTGAAGGGCGCCGTTACTCCGAAGGCCTGCATCAGGCGATCGAGGCCAAGGAGGGGGTGACGATCAAGGAGGAGAACCAAACCCTCGCCACCATCACACTGCAGAACTACTTCCGGCTCTACGAGAAGCTGGCAGGGATGACCGGCACAGCCGAGACCGAAGCAGCCGAGCTGGCTCAGATCTATGGCCTCGAGGTGCTGGCAATCCCCACCAATCGCCCGGTGGACCGGGCCGACCAGGGTGATCTGGTCTACAAGAGCGAAGAGTCCAAGTTCGGAGCAGTGGTCAGCGATGTCGCCGAGCGGAGCCGCGCCGGCCAGCCCGTGCTGTTGGGAACGGTCTCCATCGAGCGTTCCGAGAAGCTGTCCCGGCTACTCGACCGGGAGGGAATACGCCACGAGGTGCTCAACGCCAAGCAACATTCGAGAGAGGCCGACATCATTGCCCAGGCGGGTCGCCCTGGAGTGGTCACCGTTGCCACCAACATGGCCGGTCGCGGGGTCGACATCATGCTCGGCGGCAACCCCGACGGGATGGCCAAGACCGAGCTCAAGCGAAGGGGAGTGACTCCAGACGACCCCTCATACCAGGAGCTCGAGCGGAAACTGGCCGAGGAGTTCGAGAAGCAGATCGAGCCCGACAAGCGGCAGGTGATCGATGCCGGTGGCCTCTACGTCGTGGGTACCGAGCGTCACGAGTCCCGCCGAATCGACAATCAGCTGCGAGGTCGGTCGGGCCGCCAGGGCGATCCGGGGGAGTCGCGTTTCTACCTATCGCTCGAGGACGACTTGATGCGCCGGTTCCAGGGGGAGTGGGTGACCAGCGTCATGGACCGGTTGAAACTCCCCGAAGACCAGCCCATCGAGGCCAACATGGTGACCAAGGCGATCGAACGGGCCCAGCGACAGGTCGAGTCGCAGAACTTCGAGATCAGGAAGAACGTTCTCAAGTACGACGAGGTGATGAACCGCCAGCGTGAGGTGATCTACGAGTGGCGGCGATCGATCCTCGAGGGGACGGCGGAGGCCGACCTGATCGGGGATTGGATCGACGACGTGGTGACCGAGGCGGTGGAGACCACGTTCAGCCCGGACATCCCCCGCTCGGAATGGGACTGGGAGTCGCTCGAGGCGAGTCTTGGCCAGTACTACCCGACCATCATCGAGAAGTCGAGCTTCGAGGGCTCACCAACCGTCGACGAGGTCGTGGAGGCCGTGGTCGGGGAGGGGCTGGCCGCGTATGAGAAGCGGGAGCAGGACCTGGGCGCCGAGGTCATGCGGCAGGTCGAGCGCTCGGTGATGCTGTCAGTCATCGACAACAAATGGCGGGAGCACCTCTCCGAGATGGACTACCTGCGGGCCGGGATCGGCCTGCGCGCGATGGGACAGCGCGACCCTCTCTCCGAATATCAGCGAGAGGCGTACGACCTCTTCACCGACTTGGTGGACTCGGTCAAGAAGGATGCGGTCAAATACTTGTTCCACGTCGAGATCAGCAAGCCGAAGACAGAGCCGCAACGTGTTGCGCCGCTCCCTACCGGCGGGCCGGCGAGGCAGGCCACCTCCGACAAGGTGGGTCGCAATGACCCGTGCCCATGCGGGTCGGGCAAGAAGTACAAGCGCTGCCACGGCGCCGCCTGAGGGCGGCATCGTGCGATCCCTGCGCCCATGACCTTCGAATCGTCCGACCCGAAAGCGACGATGGCCGACCTCAGACAGCGTCTGGTCGAGGCGCGGGGCTTCCTCGACATCGAGACCAAGGAAAAGGAGCTGGAGCAGCTCCGGGAGGAGGCGTCCACACCCGATCTCTGGGACGACCCGGATCGGGCACGATCCGTGAGCCGGCGCCTGGCGCGGTACGAGGGGCTCTTCGACCTCGTGAGCGGGCTGACGTCGAAGCTCGACGATGCCGAGGTGCTGCTCGATCTGGCCGATGAGGCCGACGACGAGCCTTCCCGTCAGGAAGCGCTCGCCGAGCTGGCTTCAGTCTCCGCCGACCTGGACAAGCTCGAGCTGGAGTCGCTCTTCTTCGACGAGTACGACGAGGAAGACGCAATTCTCAGTGTTCACGCGGGAGCGGGTGGGGTAGACGCCCAGGACTGGGCGGAGATACTGGCCCGGATGTACCAGCGCTTCCTCACCGACGAGGGCTTCTCGGTCACCGTGGAGGAGGTGACCGAAGGTGAGGAAGCCGGCATCAAGTCGGCCACCTTCACCGTGAGAGGTGACCGGGCCTACGGGACCTTGGAGGGGGAGCGGGGTGTGCACCGGCTGGTTCGGATCAGCCCGTTCGATGCCAATGCCCGCCGCCAGACCTCCTTTGCCGGAGTCGACGTCGTGCCCGACCTCGGGGACCAGGCCAAGGTGGAGGTCGACGAAGACGAGATCAGGATCGACACCTATCGGTCTCAGGGTGCAGGCGGGCAGCATGTCAACACGACCGATTCCGCGGTGCGCATCACTCATATCCCCACCGGGATCGTCGTCCAGTGCCAGAACGAGAGGTCGCAGCTCCAGAACAAGGCCAGGGCAATGGCGATGCTCCAGTCGAAACTGGCCCAACTCGCACGGCAGCAGCGTTTGGATCACCTCAACCAGATCCGGGGAGAGCAGGGCGAGGCCGCTTGGGGGCGCCAGATCCGGAGCTACGTGATGCAGCCTTATCAGATGGTCAAGGACCTGCGCACATCGGAGGAAGTGGGCAACATCCAGGGAGTGCTCGACGGGGACGTCATGCCTTTCGTGGAGGCATACCTGCGTTGGAGGCGGGCCAATCACGAGGCGTCGGGTGATTCCCCCTAATCAAGTGGATCTGGTTAGCGTCTCTCATTCCGCAAGCCTGGAGCAACAGGCTGCGACACTTCCCCTGTTCGCATGATTCGACTCGAAAACGTCACCAAGGTCTATGAGGGCGGCACCATTGCCGCCCATGACGTGTCGATGGAGATGCAGAAAGGGGAGTTCACCTTCCTGGTGGGCCCCTCCGGATCGGGCAAGTCCACCCTGATCCGGCTCATGCTCCGTGAAGAGCCCGTCACCCGAGGCAAGATCTGGGTGGCCGGGAAGGACATCACAACACTTCCCAAGTGGAAGATCCCGTACCTGCGCCGCTCCGTGGGCACCGTGTTCCAGGATTACAAGCTGCTTCCCAACAAGACAGTCGGTGAGAACGTCGCATTCGCCCTCGAGGTGCTGGGCCGACCCCGATCGGTCATCGGCCCTCAGGTCGAGCAGGTGCTCGACCTGGTTGGGCTCAAGGACAAGATCGGCCGTTATCCGAAGCAGCTCTCGGGTGGCGAGCAGCAGCGGGTCTCCGTCGCCAGGGCCTTCGTCAACCGCCCTCCGATAATGCTCTGCGACGAGCCAACGGGAAACCTCGACCCCAAGACCTCGGTGGGGATCATGAAGCTGCTGGACCGGATTAACCGGACCGGGACCACCATCGTCATGGCCACCCATGACCACGCGATCGTCGACGCCATGCAGCGCAGGGTGGTAGCTCTCGATCACGGCAGGGTCATGCGCGATGAAGAAGCGGGTCGTTACGAGAGAGTGGCGGAGTGAGCCGGTTCTTCTTCCTGATCCGCGAGGCGCTGGTCAACCTGAGGCGCAACCTGCTCGTGGTGGCCGGCGCCGTCCTCGCCGTGTTCATTTCCCTGACTCTTGCCTTTGGCGCCCTGGTGGTCAACGAAGTGCTGCGTATCAACACCCTCGCCTGGCAGCAGGGGGTGCACGTCATCGCCTTCCTCCACGACGAAGGATCCGATGGAGTCCCGGCCGACGCCCACCAGGCACTGATCACCGAGGTCCAGGGCTGGGAAGAGGTCGAATCGGTCGACTACGTCGACAAAGCTGAGGCCTGGATCGAATTCCAGGAGATCTTCGCCGATCAGCCCGAGTTCCGGGACATCGATCCCACGGTCCTACCCGCATCGCTCCGGATCGAATTGGTCGACATCGCCCTGCACGAGTCGGTCGCCTTCAAACTCCAGCAACAACAGCAGGTGGTTCGTGAGGTCACCACCGCCGCCGAGTCGATCGAACAGCTCCAAAACCTGTCCAGCGTGCTCAACGTCCTCGGCATCGGCTTGGCCCTGGTCTTGGGCCTGGCCGCAGTGGTGCTCATCGCCAACACCATCCGCCTCGCCATCTTCGCCCGCCGCGACGAGGTGGAGATCATGAGGCTGGTCGGGGCCTCCAACTGGTACATCAGGATCCCGTTCCTGCTCGAGGGGACCATCGAGGGCGTGCTCGGGGCGGGTGCCGCGGTTTTCGTAGTCTGGCTCGGGTCGAGCCGGCTCGCAGATGCCCTCGCCGGATTCGCCCTCTTCGACTTCGATGTCGGCAACGACTTCTTCGTTCGATGGGGCCTGCTCTTCCTGCTGTTCGGGGCTCTTGCGGGTGTGATCGGGTCGATGCTCGGGTTGAGCCGCCATCTGCGCGAGTCCGAGGGTGTAGGCGCCGAAGTACCCACCGGGACGCTGGAGCGAGTCTGAGTGGGTGGCTCGGACGGCTCCGAGCGAATCAAGGTCATCGCATCCAATCGCCGAGCGCGGCGCAACTACTCCGTGGTAGAGACACTGGAGGCCGGTGTCGCTCTGGTCGGATCCGAGGTCAAGGCCCTGCGCGAGGGCCGCATCGACCTCAAGGACTCCTACGCCCTTGTCCGTGGCGGCGAGGCTTTCCTGATCGGGGCCTACATCGGTCCGTACGAGTTTTCCCGCGACGGTGGCCACGAGCCGGAACGCGATCGGAAGCTGCTCCTCCATCGCCGCGAGATCGACCGTATCGCCGGCCAAGTTGCCGAGAAGGGCCTCACTCTGGTCCCACTTCAGGTCTACCTCAAGGGTGGGAGGGTGAAGGTCGAGATCGGCCTGGCAAAAGGCAAGACCACCTACGACAAGCGCCAGACGCTCCGGGATCGCGATCACGAACGCGAGATGGAGCGGGCCTTGTCACGAAAAACCCGGGATTGAAAACGCACGCCAGGCGTTACCATTCATCACAACCCACATGGGGGTGAAACGGTTTCGACGTCGAGTGTTGAGGCGTTGGAAGCGAGCCGGGGTCTCCGGGGCCCCGTCAACAAACCGGAAAAACCAATAAGTGCCGAAGACAACTTCGCACTGGCTGCCTAATTAAGTAGCCCGTCCGCCCGACCGCTTCCCGCTCGGTCGGAATCGGGCGCCGCTCAGCGGGATGCTCTCCACGGGGCTCCGGGACCGTGGGGTCAAGACAATTCCGGATAGGCACGGGAAAACTCGTCGTCAGAGTTTCCGCCGCCGAAAGCTCGCTGACGACTGCGCTCGGAGATGCCGGCGCTGACGGCTCGACGGACCGGGGTTCGACTCCCCGCACCTCCACCATGTTCCTACGATCCGGGAATCGGACTGGCCGCCGACCTCGGGTATGGCTTCGAGCGACAGAACCTCGTTCAGCGCTCGTTGGCGCGCCTCGCCACCACCCGGTTCATGTCGGCGTTTTCCCGTCGGGTCATGCCCGCCCTGGATCGATTCGTGTTGCATCGAAGTCGGGGGAAGGCCACCGCCACCGCCTGGCTCACCGGGCTCCCCGCCCTCTGGGTGACCACGACCGGCGCCCGCAGCGGAGAGAGGCGCACAGTTCCCCTCGTCGGCATTCCGTTCGAGGACAACCTTGCCCTGCTCGGAACCAGGTTCGGGCATCGGGAGACCCCGGGCTGGGTATACAACCTCATGGCCAATCCTGTCCTGGAGGTAGGTTTCGACGACAAGGTGATAGCCGCGATCGCCCGTCCTGCAGGGCCGGACGAGGAATCTGTGATCTGGGAGAAGGCGGCCTCCCTCTACCGGGGATATGCGCTGTACACCGATCGTGTGGCGCACCGCAAAATCAGGGTGTTCGTCCTCGAGCCGAAGTGATTGCGATAGGGTCAGGAGAGTGGCCATCGATTCGAGGTGAAGGGAAATGGCCGACAAGACACAGTTGATGGTTTGGATCGATCAAGACCTCTGCACCGGGGACGGGATTTGCGAGGAGATCACCCCGGATGTGTTCGTGGGGCGAGACGACGGGCTCTGGGTTGTGAAAGAAGAGGCCAAGCACTTTGGCCGTACCGTGGTGTTCGACGCCGAGGAAGGTGAGGGCCACGGGCCGGAGGGATCACGAGGCCTGGCACGGATCCCAGACGCACTGATTGCCGATGCCATCGAATCGGCTGAGGAGTGCCCTGGCGAGTGCATCATGATCGAGCCCTACCGCGAAGATGCCGTATTCGGATAGGAGAGCCCTCATGGACCACATCGAGCTGAGACCGATCGAGCGGGTCATCCTCCGTCTCACCGAAGCCGGCCATCCCTCCTCCGAGATCTCGCGGCGTGTCGGCAAGAAGCCGGGAACGGTGGTCCGGATACTGCGGATGGTCGAGATGAAGGATGGGCACCCCAACAGCTCCCCGGCCCAGCCCCAGCAGCTACGTCCTCTCGAGCGGGTCATCATGAAGCTCCGCGCCCGCGGCGAGAGCTACGGAGAGATCGGAAATCGGCTGGCCCGCAGCGGTGCCCAGATCCGCAGAATCGAAGACATGGCGAGGATCAAGCTGGAAGGCTGACCCCGGCAGCCACAGGTCCAAATCACAAGGGGGCAACTACCGTCTCGAAGGTGAGTTTGCTGCCGTCCCGCGTCCAGATCACAGAGTCCTCGCCCCGGGACGGTCTCCAGTCGTTGTCGGCGCTGATCCCGACCGAGGACAAGGTTGGCCTGATCCAGGGTTTGGCCGGGGCCGGGCTCCAGATGTTCGATGCGGTCTCATTCGTCAGCCCCAAGGCGGTCCCCCAGATGGCCGACGGAGCAGAGGTCTTGTCGGCGCTGCGGGGCAAGGATGACCTCGAGCTGTGGGCCCTGGTCCCCAACATGAAGGGCCTGGAGGCTGCTGTCCACGCCGGGGCAAAACACATCGGGGTCCTCACCGCCGCCTCGGACACGTTCAGCCAGCGCAACATCAATGCCACAGTCGACGAGTCAATGCACAGAATCCGGAGGATCATGACCGAGATGCCGGGAGACCTCCGGACCCGGGGATATGTCTCGACAGCCACCCACTGCCCCTACGAAGGTGAGCAGGACCCGGACTGGGTGGCTCACCTCGCCGAGACGCTGCTGGAGTGGGGGGTCGACCACGTCTATCTCGGGGAGACCATCGGGAAGGCGACACCGGCTCACATGGAGAGGCTGCTGGACGAGGTGTTGAGGGAATCACCGGTGGATCGGATCGGGATCCACCTCCACGACACATATGGGCAGGCGATCGCCAACACCGTCACCGCCATGGAGCGGGGGATCGACAAGATGGATGCGTCGGCAGGCGGCCTGGGCGGCTGCCCATACGCTCCAGGCGCCACGGGGAACGTTGCCACCGAAGATGTCCTCTGGCTGCTCGATGGCCTTGGCGTGGCGCACGGGCTCGATTCCGGCGGGATCGCGACCGTGGCCCGTGACTTCTGTGACCGGCACGGCCTCTCATACAACAGCAGAGCCGGGCGCGCCCGGCTTGCAGCCGACGCAGCGGGATGAAGTCGATCTACCTCACCGAGGACCTGAAGGCGATCAGGGCGCAGACCAGAGAGTACGTTGAAAAAGAGATAGTCCCCAACGCGGGATCGTGGGAGGAGAGGGGAGTGCCCCGCGACGTGCTCGACGACATGGGCAGACTCGGCTTCTTCGGGCTGCGCATACCCGAAGAGCATGGGGGAATCGGGCTCGGCGCTCTTGCGTCGGTGATGTTCGCCGAAGAGTTGGGTCGCTCCACGTACGGTGGGTTCACGATCACGGTCCTGGTCCACACCGATCTTGCCGTTCCCTATGTGCTCAATTTCGGGAGCGACGAGCAAAAGGCGCAATGGCTGCCTAAGTTTGCCTCTGGGGAGCTGCTCACCGCGATTGCGGTGACCGAGCCCGACGCCGGCTCCGATGTCGCGGCGATCCGAACCACGGCGCGACGCGAGGGTGAGGGCTTCGTGCTCAACGGGAGCAAGATGTTCATCACCAACGGGAGCATCGCCGACCTGGTGTTCGTCGCGGCCAAGACCAACCCGGAGGTGAAGGGGTCGCGCGGGGTTTCGATCTTCGCCGTGGGCAAGGGCACGCCGGGATTCACCGCGGGCGGGGCTTTGGAGAAGATGGGCTGGCACTCCTCTGACACTTCCCAGCTCGCATTCGACGATGTCTGGGTCGATGCCTCGAGCCTGATCGGTGAGGAGAACCGGGGCTTCTACTACATCATGGCCAACTTCCAGAACGAGCGTCTGGCCATCATGGGCCAGGCACTCGGGGAGGCACAACGGGCGCTCGAGCTGACCCTGGAGCACGTCAAGAACCGGCGCGCCTTCGGAAGCACATTGTGGGACAAGCAGGCGATTCGGCAGCGGCTGGCGATGCGCCAGGCGGAGATCGATGCGGGACGGGAGCTCACCTACCGGGCGGCGTGGCTGGCCGAGCAGGGCGAGGACGTGGTCAGGGAGGTATCTGAGGTGAAAGCCTTCGTCGGGGAGATGGCGAATCGCGTGCTCTACGACTGTGTCCAGTTCCATGGTGGGATGGGCTTCATATCGGAGACCGCGGTGGAACGGGTCTACCGGGATATCCGGATCGCATCCATAGGCGGGGGAGCAACCGAGGTGATGCTGGACGAGGTGGCCAAGAGGCTCTGAGCCTCATGCTGGGCGCCTTGACTCCGCCGCCTCGATCTCCTCGGTCTCCAGGGGATGCCATCCCAACTCGAGCGCCATCCACAGCGTCTTTGATATCGGATAGAACAAGATCGGGATCGCTGCGTTGAGCGCGATGGTTGCGATCCCGATCGGGACCCAGGGCACATCCGGCCAGGTGGTGGCGATCCCGGTGACGAACACGATGACGAAGGTTGCGAAGGTCACGGTCGTGTTGATGATCAAGGCCCCAACCCAGTAGCCCTCCTCTCGCTCGAAGTGGAGCCCGCACTCCGGGCAGTCGGTGTGCATGGTGAAGTAGCCGGTGAAGGCCCTGGCCCCACACCGTGCGCAGCGTCGGCGCAGGCCCCTGAGGATCCTTGTCGTCACAGGTGAGGTCGGGTCTCCGCTCACCCCGGCGAGGCTATCGTCGGCTTGGTGGCAGAAGACCGGATGGCCCGACTCCGTCGGGAGTACGAGGCAATGGGGCTGGTCGAAGACGAGATGTCACCGGACCCGTACTCGCAGTTCGATGAATGGTTCTCCGGCGTCGTCGAATCCGGCATCGACGAGCCCAACGCCTTTGTCCTGGCCACTGCCACCCGTGACGGGGCGCCGTCGGCGCGAGCCGTGCTGATGAAGGATTTCGACGAGATGGGCCTTGTCTTCTACACGAACCTCCGGTCCCGCAAGAGCACTGAGATCGAAGGCAACCCTCGGGTGGCCGCCACCTTCGTCTGGACGCCTCTCCACCGACAGGTCCGATTCGAGGGGACCGTGTCCCGGGTGGAGCCCGAGATGGCCGACGCCTACTTCGCAAGCCGCCCCCGGGGAGCGCAGATCGCGGCCCATGCCTCGATGCAGAGCACACCGATCAGGTCGCGGGACGATCTCGATGAGACGTTCTCGTCCCTGGACACCGGATTCGGTGACCGACCGATCCCAAGACCGGACTGGTGGGGAGGATGGCGCCTGGCGCCAGACAGCGTCGAGTTTTGGCAGGGCCAGCCCAACCGCTTCCATGATCGGGTGCGTTACACCAAGACAAATGCCGTATGGGTCATGGAGCGGCTCGCGCCATGAGGGTGCATGTCATCGGGTCTTCGGGGACCTTCCCGGTTCCGGGCCGGCCGGCCTCGGGCTATCTGATCGAGCAAGACACCACCAGGGTTTGGTGTGACGCCGGCCCCGACACGTACACCCGCCTCCCTATCTCACCCGACTTGATCGACGCCATCGTCATCTCCCATCAACATCCGGACCACTGTTCCGACCTCATGACCGCCTTCCACGCCTGGAGGTATCGCCCTGAGCCTCGTCTCGGCGTCCCGGTGTATGGGCCGCAATCGGTTTGGGACAGGGTCTCGTCGTTCCTCGACTCCGGCCAGGGAACACATCTGAGCCATTGCCTCGACTTCCACCCGGTGGAGGACGGGGACGAGGTGGAGCTTGGAGCACTCAAGGTGAGGTTTGCCGAGATGGACCACTCGGTGCCAACGATGGGCTCGAGATGGGAGGCCAACAACCGAACCATGTTCTACACCGGGGACACCGGCCCGGGTGGCTCCTGGCGTGAGGCGGCCAGAGAGGTCGACGTCCTCTTGAGCGAGGCGTCGTATCAGGGCCCTGCAGGTGTCGAGGAGTACCCCCATCACTTGACGGCCGGCGAGGCGGGCCAGGTCGCCCGCGAGGTTGGGGCGGGGCGCCTGGTACTCACCCACATCCCGCCGTACCTCGATGTCACGCGGTCGGTCCACGAGGCCGAGGCCACGTTCGATAGGCCGGTTGCCCTCGCTGTGCCGGGGACGAACTTCGATGTGTGAGGGTCCGGCCCGATGAACGATCGGCCCCGTGATCAGCTGCGGCCGGTATCGATGGAGCTGGGATTCACCGACTCGACGCCGGGCTCCGTCCTCATCTCGTTCGGTAGGACCAAGGTCTTGTGCACTGCCTCCGTGGAGGCCGATGTGCCCCGGTGGATGAAGGACTCGGGGCGGGGCTGGGTCACCGCCGAATACGGGATGCTGCCCGGTTCGTCGAGCGAACGGGTGCGCCGGGACCACGTGACCGGGGGCCGGGCGCAGGAGATCTCCAGGCTCATAGGGCGCTCTTTGCGTGCTGTCGTCGACCTCAGGGCTCTTGGTGAGGCCATGGCGCGCGTCGACTGTGATGTGATCGAGGCGGACGGCGGGACCAGGACCGCGGCTATCACCGGTGCCTGGGTTGCCCTCCATCAGGCATTCGAGGAAGCCGGGGAGCGCGGAGTGATCGCACGTAATCCGCTCATCGACGAGGTTGCAGCGATCTCCGTCGGGATCATCGGTGGGGAGCCGACTCTGGATCTCGACTACGAACTGGACGTGAATGCCGACGTCGACATGAATGTCGTGATGTCGGGTCGGGGACTGCTCGTCGAGGTGCAGGGGACCGCCGAGCGGGCACCGTTTACCCGTGGCGAGCTCGATGTGCTGCTCGACATCGCAGCCAAGGGGATCGGAGAGCTCCACGAACTGCAACGGGAGGCGGTCGCAGGGTGATCCGGCGGTTGGTCGTCGCGTCGAAGAACCCGGACAAGATCGCCGAGATCGAGCACGTGCTCCTCCCTCTCGGTCTCGCCGATGAGATCGTCACGGATCTGGAGTGGCCGGAGGTCGAGGAGACGGGCGCGACGTTGGCCGAAAATGCCTTGCTCAAGGCGAGGGCGGTGACAGCGGCTACCGGCCTCCCCGCAGTCGCTGACGACACCGGTCTCGAGGTGATTGGGCTCGATGGCAGGCCCGGTGTGTGGACGGCCCGCTTCGCCGGACCCGACGCTTCCTACTCCGACAACGTCCGGCTGTTGCTTCGTGAGATGGATGGAGTGGATGACCGCTCGGCGACCTTCCGAACCGTGGTGGCTTTGGTGTGGCCCGACGGCGCCGAGATCGTGGCCAACGGTTTCGTGCAGGGGGTGATCACACGGGAGCCTCGTGGCGTCGGTGGCTTCGGATACGACCCGGTGTTCGAGGTCGAGGGCCAGACTCTCGCCGAGATGTCCCTGGAAGAGAAGAGCGTGCTCTCTCACCGGGCCCGTGCCCTGCGGGCATTGGTTTCCGTCCTCGTCCGGTGAGCGCGGTCCCCAGGGTTGTGATCGTGGGCGCCGGATTCGGCGGGCTCAATGCCGCCAAGGCTTTGAAGCGAGCACGAGTCGAGATCACGCTCATCGACCGTCGCAACTTCCACCTGTTTCAACCGCTGCTCTATCAGGTCGCGGCGGCGGCCCTCAACCCGAGCGACATCGCCTATCCGATCCGCTCGGTGTTCCGACGCCAGCAGAACATGGCACGCGTGCTGCTGGCAGAGGTGGTCGATATCGACCTCGATGCGAGGCAGGTGCTGTTGGAAGATGGGGAGCAGGTGGGATACGACTTCCTGGTGGTCGCGGCCGGGGCCACTCATTCCTACTTCGGGCATGAGGAGTGGGCGGAGCACGCACTCGGGCTCAAGACACTGGAGGACGCCATTGCCATGAGGGGCCGCATCCTCGCCTCCTTCGAGGCCGCAGAACGCGATCCGAAGGCGGCCGAGCGGCTCCTCACCTTCGTGGTCGTCGGAGGTGGGCCGACCGGTGTGGAGCTCGCCGGCGCCCTGATAGAGATCGCGGTCTACTCAATGGAACGAGAGTTCCACGCCATCGACCCCGGCTCGGCACGGGTGATCCTCGTCGAGGGAACCGATCGTGTTCTCCCGTCTTACCCGGAGAACCTGTCGGCGAGCGCCCGACGACAGTTGGAGAGCCTCGGTGTCGAGGTGCGCACCGATGCGTTGGTCGAATCGGTGGACGCTGCAGGCGTGAGCCTGATCGGTGGGGAGCGGATACAGACAGGATCCGTGTTCTGGGCAGCGGGGGTGAAGGCGTCACGATTGGGGGCGCAACTGGGGGAGACCGATCGGTCGGGCCGGGTCGCAGTTGAGCCCGATCTCTCGTTGCCTGGCTATCCCGACGTGCTGGTGGTCGGAGACCTGGCAGTGGTCCCCGGCGTGCCCGGGGTCGCTCCGGCCGCGATGCAGATGGGGCGGCATGCGGGGAGGGTGGTCGCGGCCGCGGTCGGAGGCGCTCCCCGGCCGGCGTTCCGCTATCGGAACAAGGGATCTCTGGCCACCATCGGCCGAGCGCGGGCGGTGGCCGACTTCCCGCATTTCGACTTCGGCGGCTTCCCGGCCTGGGTCGCCTGGTTGGCGATCCACGTCTTCTTCCTGATCGGTTTTCGCAACCGGCTTCTGGTGCTGGTGTCCTGGGCCTGGAGCTACGTCACCTTCCGGCGGGGGGCCAGGATCATCACCGGGGTGCCCGGCGCGTCGAAGGGTGACGGTGCTGACCAGACTTCCTGATCAGGGGGCGGTCGCTGTGGTCGCGGGCTCGGGCCTCGGGGGGAAGTGTGGCCGATGGCAGAAGCTACACCTCGCTCTTCCATCAGCTGCGACGTCCGGGTTCCGAATTCGCATGCGCTGATAGGATTCTCGTCATGAGCAAGGCCGAGCATGTGTCCGGTCAGGCATCCATCGTGTGGCACGAGCAGGCTGAGGTCCGCTACGTCACGGTCGCGGGGGAGATCGATCTGTCGAACGCTGACGCCCTGGCCGCCGCCCTCGATGCTCGTCAACTCGTTGTGGACATGACCAAGGTCGATTTCATGGATTCCATCGGGCTGATGACCCTCTTGAACGCGAGGCAATCGGCGTCGAGATTCGACCTGACCGTGAGCAGGACCGTCCGCAAACTGCTCGACCTGTCCGGTCTCCTTGGAGTCCTGGAGGTTCCTGACGAGATCGACCCGACGCCGACGAGCCGTTGATCCCCGGGCCGGCGCCCACAC
>JBIOVB010000060.1:0-17850 GCA_044867525.1 Acidimicrobiia bacterium
TCCTGAAGGCTGACGGTCACATTGGTGTGGAACCCTGCCGTGGACGGGGTGAACCGGATCGTGCCCCGGGCGTACTCCTTACCGTTCACCCGGAACCTGACGTTTGTGTTGGCCGACTTGATCAAACGGGCGTCACATGGGCCATAACCGAGGTTGCCCAGGGTCCCCTTGCGGAAACGACACTGTGTGGAATCAGTCGGGTGTCGCTCGAAGACCCACGACTCCCCCTGGCTGATGGTCTCATCTGTGAAAGCCGATCCGTTGCCAGGCGGGCAGGTGGCGGCGGGCTGGCAGATCGCGAGATCACCGCCGACCGCGGTCAGGCTGACCACAGCGGTGTTGGGGACGATCCCAACCCAGAGGCCGTTGGACGCCGTGCTCCAGTGAGCGGGCATGTCCGCCACCGAGGTCCCGGCGTAGTAATGCTGGAGGATCTGCGTGGAGTTGCGGCCGTCCTGGGCCTGCCCCAGGGCACCGAACTGGGAGAGACCAACACCGTGGCCCCAACCGCCGCCGTCGAATTCCCACTCCTCGTCTGCGGCGAGAGCGGGCGCGGCAAGGGAGAGAAGGGCCAGGCCCATGGCCAAGACCGCAACTGGATGACGGAGCCTCACTCTTGCTCCATCGGTCGACCGCCCATGCCTCTGAAGCAGATCAACCCCCTGTGAGTCGGTAGACAGCGCCGTCGTACAGCGAGACGGCGAGCAGCTCGCCATCGGCGTCGGCGGCAAATGAGACCAGGCCCGGTGAGCGGAGGCGGGCCGTGAGGTCCCGGGCCTCAACGGGGCGCCCGTTGAGCAGACGGAATCCCCGGACCACACCGGAGCCGAAGTCGGCGAAGATGTAATAGCGGCTAAGGGAGCGCACCGTGGGCCCTCGATACACGACCCCGCCGGTGACGGTCCGGCCGGTCGACCGACCGTATTCGTAAACCGGCATGGTCAGGCCCGAGGTGCTGCAACTGGGATCGCTGTCGTTGGGGTTGCAGAGCGTCCCCTCATAGCGAGACCACCCGAAGTCGTAGCCCACCGGGTCGATTCGGACCACGTCGACTTCCTCACGAGCACCCTGACCGACATCACCGATGTAGAGGAAGCCGTTGTCCATGGTCCAACGCCACGGGTTGCGAAGTCCCGACGCCCATATCTCGTCGCGCCCCGGCTCACCGACATAGGGGTTGTCCGCCGGGATGGCGTAGGGAAGGGCGCCATCGACATCGATCCTGATCATCTTGCCGAAGAGGCTGTTCAGGTTGCGGGAGCGGTTGCCCGGTCCGTTCGCGCCGCCACCGTCTCCCAGACCCAGATAGAGAAATCCATCGGTTCCGAAGTCGAGGAATCCACCGTTGTGATTGTTGAAGGGGTGGTCCATCGACAGGATCACCCGCGGAGAGGTGGCCGTCTGCAGGTTGGCGGCGATGTCGAATTCGACGAGCACATTGGTGTGATCGCCTGACCCACCTGGTCGGAGTGGCGTCGAGTACCAGGCGAAGAGGCGCCGGTCGGCCGGGTAGTCGGGGTGGAGGGCGATCGACAGCAACCCGCGCTCCACACTGAAGAACACGGAATCGGTGATGTCGAGGAAAGGCAACGGGCGCAGAACCCCGCTCTCGAATACCCGAACCAATCCCCCCTGCTCGGCAATGAGGAGACGAGTCTCCCCTGGAGGGCTCAGGGCTTGGATGGGGCTGTCGAGACCGGCGACCACCGTCTCCCAATCGAGCGGCGGGCGGGCCGGGGGCTTGATCGAAGTCAGGCCCATGGCTCTGGTCAACATCGTTGCCATCTCCCCACGGGTCAGCACCCGATTGGGGCAGAACTGGTTGTTGGTCGGCGGGTTGCACCCCACGGTGATCCCGGCGGCCGCGATGCGATTGATCGCCCCCTCGAGAGGATGCCCATTGTCGTCGACGAAGAAATCCTGCCCGGACGACGGCAGGCCGAACGCGCGGGCGATGAAGCCGGCGGCCTCGGCGCGAGTCAGCTCACGGTTGGGGCAGAACCAGTTGTTGGTCGGCGGGTTACAGCCGAGGGTGATTCTGGCGTCGGCGATGCGATTGATCGCCCCTTCGAGAACATGGCCCTCGTCGTCGACGAAGTGGTCGCTTTGGGGAGCCGGTAGGGAGAGGGCGCGGGAGATCATCGTCGCCATCTCAGCCCTCGTCAGCACCCGGCCGGGACAAAAGCGATCGTTGAACGGGGGGTTGCATCCGACCGTTATTCCCTCGGCCGCAATGGCCTCGATCCCACCCTCATGGACGATCTGATCGTCGTCGGTGAAGGTCCCGCCGGGCGCCAACGCGGCCGTGGGGAGCAGCGCTGCCACCATCGCAAAGGTGGCGAGGAATGACATAGACCGGTCCAAGGTAACCGCTCTTGTCGACAAAGCCGGAAAGTCTGGGACCATGGCACCGATGTCTCTCGCCCTCTCCTTGCTCCTCGTGGCAGGCCTTTTCGGCCAGCAGGCGAGTGGGGAGAGCGCCGGGACAACGGTCAGGCTCTTGGTGCCGGCCGAGGCGCCTCTTGTCCTGGCCGATGACGCGCTCCGAGCGCGGCCCGGCGCCACAGGCAATCGCTCCGGATGGCAGCGGGTGGAGGTCACGACACTGGAAGGCCCGCAAGAGACCGCCGACATGCTCGCCGCCGACCTGGGTGTACCGGTCCTCGTCGAGCGGCGCTACGACCTCCTCGGCCCGATCGACGAGCCCGGGTTCGGCGACCAGTGGTATCACGCCAACACCGGCCAGAGCGGAGGAAGAACCGACGCCGACATCGACTCACCTACCGCCTGGGGCTCGACACTGGGGTCCGGTGTGGTCGTGGCCGTGATCGACTCCGGGGTGGACATGGCCCATCCCGACCTGGCGTCGCAGATCTGGGCAAACAACGATCCGGTGGGTGGTGGGGATCAGGACGGAAACGGGCTCGGCGATGATTTTCGAGGCTGGGACTTCATCGACAACGACAACGACCCGAGCCCGGTGGGCAGCGGCTCGGCCGCCCTTCATGGAACTGCGGTGTCGGGCCTCATTGCCGCGGCCAGCAACGGGGCCGGGATCGTGGGAGTCGCTCCCAGCGCCAAGGTCATGGTGCTCCGGGCCTGTGACGCCTCAGGATGCTGGAGCCTCCCGGCGGCCGAGTCGATCTATTACGCGGTCGATGAGGGGGCCGATGTCATCAACCTCTCGTTCGGCGGGATCACCGACGACGATCCCTTGTTGCGAGACGCCATCTCATACGCCCGATCACGTGACGTCGTGGTAGTGGCTGCAGCGGGAAACGAGGGCATCGACCTCGACGGCCTACCTTCGTCTCAGACCTTCATCCCGGCCGGGCTCCCATTCTCCAACATCATCGCCGTGGGTGCGTCGAACGACCTGGACAACCTGTCGTCGTTCAGCAATTACGGGCAGTCGGAAGTCGACATCGTTGCCCCCGGCGAGCAGATTCTCACGACCGGAGTGAGCTCGATCGATTCGTATGTGATCGTCGACGGCACCTCCTTCTCGTCCCCGATTGTGGCCGGTGCGGCCGCGCTCCTCCTCTCTCATGATCCAGGCATCGGCCACCAGGAGGTCATCGCCCGCCTCGAAGGATTCGTCGATCGTCCCGCCGGGGTCGCTGGGACAGTTCAGAGCGGAAGGCTCAACATCGGAAGGACGATCACGATCCGCTTCCTCGACACCTCGGGTTCGGTGTTCGTCGCGGCGATCCAGTGGTTGGCCGACGCCGACATCACCCAGGGGTGCAATCCTCCGGCCAACACCCACTACTGCCCGGATCAACGTGTATCTCGCGGCGAGATGGCGGTGTTCCTTTCCCGGGCGTTTGGGCTTGCCGACACCGGCACCGACTTCTTCGACGACGACGACGGCAGGTTCTACGAGGGAGCCGCCAACCGGCTCGCCGCGGCCGGCCTCACGGTGGGCTGTGGCTCCAGGCGCTTCTGTGGTGAAGCAGATATCCGGCGGGACGAGATGGCGGCGATGCTGGCCCGTGGGTTGTCGCTCCCGGCTACGAGCACCGACCGATTCGTCGACGACGAGGGCTCGGTCTTCGAGAACGCGATAAACAAGATCGCCGCGGCCGGGATCACCGAGGGCTGCAATCCCCCGACTAACAACCGCTACTGCCCGGCAGACCTGGTGACCCGGGGCCAGATGGCCGCGTTCATCAAGAGATCGGTCGAGTTCGACTGACCTGACGTACCAAATCCAGGCGGATACCTACGATTCCGCCGTGCGTATCTGCCTGGTGGCGCCCAATGACGCCCTCGCTGACCCTCGGGCCCGGGTCACTCGACACGTATTGGAGCGGGCTGGCCACGTCGTGACCACAGTGATTCCGGTAAGAGGTCCCGACGCGCCGGGCGTGATCCGAGTCGCCATCGAATGGCCCGGGCTGTGGGCCCGGATCCGTGGCCGGGGAACCTCGCCCGAAGACAGAGGGGCGCGCCTGACCAGTGTGCTCGCGTCGGCCGCGGCATCCACCGGGGCGGCCGTCTACATCCCAACCGACCTCCGTGCCCTCGCCGCGGCCGCCAAGGCGGCGGCCGAGACCGGCGGCGCGGTGGCCCGAACACCAAAGATGGGCTCGCCACCCGAGGTCGATCTGATCGATCTCGCACCTGCTCATCCCGAGATGGCCGCCCCGGTGGGCGGTCTTGGCCGCTTTCACACACCCAGTGATGACAGGTCGCCGTATACCCCGGAGCCGGGCAGGCACCACGGCCGCAAGGTGATCCTCTGTTATCGGAGGAGCGAGATAAACCCCGGCAAGTACCTCGAGGCCGGGCTCATCCGAAGTGGCGCCGAGGTGAGGGTGGAGACCGAAGGCATCGACCTCGCCTCTATCGACTCCGACACCGACTTCGTCGTCTTCGTCGAAGGCCCCTACCCCGCCCTGGATGTTCGTGGTGAGACCGAAGCCCCTGTGTTGTTTTGGTTCCACCACGGCGAGCATCACCTCCATGCCAACAGTCGCCTCGCGGACCGCTATCGCGCCGACGCCGTCCTCATGGCGCATTCCTGGCATCTCGCTTACTGGCTCCCCGCACCGGTGCACCGATTTCCCTTCGGGGTCGACACCGAGCTCCTCGACCCCCGCCGCGCTCTGGCCGACCGCCGATACGACGTGGCGATGGTGGGCGCCAAGATCCGGGAGGGGGGCCCGTACGGGCGCCGCCAGCAATTGGTGAGCCAGCTAGACGCGGCGCTGTCGCATGATCGCCTTGGGTTCAAAGAACAGGTCTCGGCAGAGGAGATGGCCGATCTCTACGGAGACGCCAGGATCGTCATCAACGAAGGCGGCACGCGTCACTATCCGATCACCATGAGGGTCCTCGAAGCCGTCGGGTCGGGAGCGGTTCTGTTGTCGGACCGGCTTCCGGGAATGGAGATGCTCCTCGAGGAGGGGTCGCAGTACGAGGTCCTGGGCCAAGACGTGGTGGCCGACGTGAAGCGGCTCCTCGCAAGCCCTGCGTCACTGCAGCGGATGGCGGACTCGGCTTTGGAAAGGGCGATGGGGCTCCATACCTACGACCATCGTGCGGACGAGCTCTTCGAGATCGCAGCCAACACCGAGAAGCGCGGAATCCCCACCGTGCCGCCGCGCTCGGCGTTTGCGGACCTGATCGACCGCGACGCCGAGGTGCAGCGCGTCGCCCAACTCGGAGCGCCGGAGCTGGTGACGGATCTGCCCGACCGCGAAGTCTGGGATGCAGCCACCCTGCGGGCGGAGAGGCTCGGTCCGGGGAAGATGGAGACTGTCGCCGTGAGGGCTGACGACATCACCGGGCACGAGGACCTGCTCCGTTCGGCGCGGCGCTATGTGTACATCGACGGCGCTGCGCGTGGCCTGCGCCGCTTTCTCGACTCCGAGGCGCCCGATGCTCTGGTCGAGGAGCGCGAAGGCATGACCCGGGTCGACCTGATGGCCCCCAGTTACCGCATCATGCCCTTCGAGATCGAGCGAGCCTGATCTGTGGCATCGAGCCGATTGCGTGTTGCGGTTGTCATCCCGGCCTACAACCGGGCGTCGGTCCTCGAACGCACCCTGGCTTCGCTCACCCCTCAGACATACCCGGCCGACCTGATCACGGTTGTCGTCGCCGATGACGGCTCCAGCGAAGACATTCGCTCCATAGTCGAGTCGTGGCGGCCGCCTTTTGGCAAGGGCTACGAACGCCAGGAGCACGACGGGTTCGGAGCGGCTCGCGCCCGAAACCTGGGGGCGCGGGCAACGCCCTCGGACCTGGTCGTCTTTCTCGACTCCGATGCGATCGTCGGCCCGGACTTGGTGGCTCGCCACGCGGCCTGGCATCACGAGCACGCGAAGACGGTTGTGATCGGCGGACGGGTCCATCTCACAGCGGGAGACGTGGAGCCGGCAGACCTGGCCGCTGGTTCGATCGATTTGGCGGGCCTTCCTTTCGAGGAACGCCAGGACTTTCGCCAGGTCCTCGCCAGGCGGACCTCAGGGCTGAGCGCCACCGACGAGGGCTACCGGGCGTTCGTCTCCTCGAATGTGTCCTTGCCGACCGAGTTGTTCGAGGCCGTCGGGGGTTTCGACGACAGGTTCCGATGGTGGGGCAGTGAGGACTCCGAGCTCGGTTGGCGCCTATGGCAGGCAGGGGCCATTTTCGTCGAAGACCCGGAGGCGAGGATCTATCACCAGCTCGACGTAGACACTGCGGGAGGGCTCGAGGGTCGGGATCAGGCCCGTCTGCTCAACCGAGGGCTCCTAACCAGCCTCGTCCCGCAGCGGTTCTACCGAAAGGGGATGCCAGAGCCACCACCGGAGGTACCCAAGTTCTCGGTCCTGGTGCATGACGTTCCCAATGAAGCCCCCGTTTCCTGGTGGCGGGCTCTTCTGGGGCAGAGCCTCCCCGACTTCGAGGTTCTCTTCATCGCCAGTGGGGCGGATCACGACCCGTTTGCGGGCGCCGCTGAAGGTGAGCCGAGAATCTCGTTCGTGCCACGGATCGAGGATGCCGTCTCCAACTCGAGGGGCGAGTACCTGGTGTTCGTCGATGGGTCCAGTGCCCCGGGACCCACCATGCTCCAGAACATCCGCAAGCGCCTCGACGCTCGACCGGCGCTGTCAGGGATCACCTTTGGAGTCGATATCCCCGAGGGACCGCATCTCAGGGACGAGGACCTGAGCTACCTCGAGTCGGCATGGGGCCGAGATCTGCCGCTGGCGATGTCGGTGCGCCGCCGGGCTCTGGTGCGCCTCATCGACGATGGAGCCACCGTCCACGAGGCGCTCACCCGACTGCGCTCGGGCGAGGAGGCGGTTCATGTTGCCCTGGCACTCATCGCCCTCCCCGGCAGCGAGCCGACCGCACCCCCCGTCGGATTCACATTCGCGACCAGCCGATCCCGACAACTCTTCGAGGCGACCCAGTTGGGCGCGGGCGCCACCCTCCGGACCGGGTTTCAGATAGCCAAGGCACGGCTTCGCCCTGCGCGCCCTCGGCCGGCCAAGTCACCCATCTCCGCCGAGCGGACCCCCGGGATCCGCTATGTCGGCTGGGTGGGCAAAGACAACCTTGGAGACGAGGCAATGCTCATTGCAACCCGCGACCTGATGGGGTGGGGAGAGGTCGAGGCCCGTGGCGAGGCCCGCGACCTTCTCTTGCTCGGCGGGGGAACGCTGATCAACCGCAACCAATACCTCCGATGGCTGACCGAACGCGACTCACCCCGGATCGAGAGGGCGGTGTTCGGGACCGGTGTTGCCAACCCTGGCTTCTGGGGAATCACAGAAGACACGTCCGAGTGGCTGCGATGGCTGGGGACCTGCGCCTATGTCGGGGTCCGCGGGCCCGATTCGGCCCAGACGCTCCAGGCGTGGGGATACAAGGGTGAGGTCGAGGTCTGCGGGGACTCTGCACTGGCCCTCTCCGCCTCACCCGGTGCGACCCATGGCGGCGGGCCGATCGTGGTGGCGCCGGCATGGACCAACGGGGAGCTGTGGGGCGGCTCCGACCTGGATGTCTATCGCCACTTTGCGGAGGCGATCCGAGCCTGGCGGGATGCCGGGCGAGAGGTGACCCTGATGTCGTGTCATCCAACGGATGACCGGCCCATACTTCAGATCAAAGAGATGCTCGAGGGGGTGCCCGTCGCCTATCACCCGGGCTACATCGACGTTCAGGAGAGCATCGACCTCATCGCCGGTGCCGCCTTGGTGGTTGGTGAACGGCTACATGCGTGTGTCCTCGCCGCTGCGGCCGGCCGGCCGTTTCTCGCCGTGGAATACCGCCCCAAGGTCCGTGACTTTGCCCTCTCGGTGGAGATGGGGGAATGCGTGGTCCGCTCGGATGAGCTGAGCGCGGAAGTATTGCTCTCACTGGCCGACGACCTTGGCGACATGGCCCCACCCGACATGCTGACCTCGGTCTCGACCTATCGGGAGCGGCTGGTCGATGCCAGCGCGCGCATCGAGGCTGCCGTGCGGGCATGACCAGCGTCCTCCTCGTAACCAGCAATGGGACCGGTATGGGGCACCTGACCCGCCAGGTCGCAATCGGGCTATCCCTGGTCGGTGAGGACCGCCCCACCATCTTCTCGCTTTCGGTCGGACTGCCTCTGGCAGTGGGCCTGGGGGTCACGGGCGAATACGCGCCCAGCTACGACCGACCCTGGATATCCGGAAGGGAATGGCATGGGTACTTGCGGGATCGGCTCATCGCCGTCGTGGAGGAAACCGGTGCCGAGGTCGTCCTCTTCGACGGAGTGGCGGTCTACCCCGGGATTGCAATGGCGTCTGCGACTCTCCGTGACGTCGCGTTCGCCTGGCTTCGCCGCGGCATGTGGCAGGAGGGAACCAACATCGGCCAGTTGCGTCGAGCGGGCCATTTCGACCTCGTCATCGAGCCCGGGGATCTCGCCGGAGAGGACCGGGGCCCCACCGCTGGAGCTCGCAACGTGCAGCAAGTGGCCCCGGTGAGCCTCGTCGAAGTCATCGAGCCGCACCCCCGTGTCGAGGCCCGAGAGGCGCTCGGCCTTCCTCTCGACGTCGATATCGCATTGCTGACTCTTGGGTCGGGAATGCTCGGTGATGTCGCCGGCCCGGGACGTGTTGCGATCGAGACCCTTTTGTCGGAGAGCGACGTCCATCTCGCGGTGACCTCCTCGGCAGTCGCCAGGAATCGCATCGACATCGCATCTGCAGACCGGATAACCCACCTGGAAGGGGTCTACCCGCTCGTCCCCTTCCTGCGTGCATTCGACTTCGCCATCAGCTCCGCCGGCTACAACGCCGTACACGAGTTGGTGCCGGCGGGGGTGCCATCACTGTTCGTGGCCAACACGTCGACACGGACCGACGACCAGGTGGCCAGGTCACGCCGGCTTTCGACACTGGGCCTCGGGCTACAGGCCCTGGACCATCAACCGTCCGAGGTGATCACGGCCATCCAACAGCTTCTCGCCAAGGATGCCCGCGCCGAGATCGCGGAAGCCGCAGCCGCGACTCGCAAGCAAGTGGTGGGCGCGGGCGAGACCGCACTTGCCACGGTCCGGTTGGCTACCGGCTTCGACACGCGCCGACGCAAGCCATCGGTCGCCATCGCCGACACGGTGCAGAGAGCCAAGGACTCCGTGAAAGGCGCTCTCGGCGAGGAGCGGACCGATTCCTTGAAGCGGATGCTGGGCAGGGAGCCAACGCCCAGGGGACAGCGAACAACTGTCCATCTCGTCTCGTCTCCCGTGGCCCGCGATGGTGACGGCCCGGTTCCGTTGGCCGTCACGAGCCAATTGACAAGGGCCGACCTCGAACTGGGAACTCCGATCGAGCATCTCCTGCCCGGCTCCAGCGACGACTACAGGGCGCGCCGACTCGAGCTGGTCGGCGACTACTACGACGTGGTGGATTAGAGCCCGAGCGAGCGGACGAAGAAGGTGGCCATCTCCGCCCGGGACAGTTGTCGATCGGGGCAGAACTGGTCGTTGGCCGGGGGGTTGCAGCCGACGGTGATCCCGGCGCTGGCGAGTTTGTTGATCGACTCTTCGAACTGATTGCCTTCGTCGTCGGTGAAGAAGTCCGTTCCCGCCTCGTTCTGGTATTCGAAGGCGCGAACCAGCAGCTCCGCCATCTCGTCACGCTGCAACGGGCGATCAGGGCAGAAGCTGTTTGCGTCGCAGCCGAACCCGATTCCGGCGACCTGGATCTTGTCGATTGCGATCTCAAAAAGGTGCCCGTCGACATCGTCATAGGCCGGGACACCGGACATCTCAGTCAGGTGGAGAGCCCTGGCGATGAACGCCGCCATCTCTCCCCTGGTTATGTTGCGCTGAGGGCAGAACATGGTGTTCACCGGCGGGTTACAGCCCAGCGTGATCCGAGCCACATAGATCTTGTCGATGTTGTTCTGGTGAACCGATCCATCGTCGTCGATGAAGAAGCCTTGCCATGCCCCGGCAGCCTTCAGCACGTAGGGGTAGGGGTCGATGGCTACGCCGTTCTTGCGGATCTCGAAGTGGAGATGTGGGGACGTGCTCTCGGCGTTGCCCGAATCTCCGGCCCAACCGATGAGCTGGCCCTTGGTGACCACGGTGCCGTCCACGATCCCGGGGGCGATTCCCCAGCCCTTACCGTCGTCGGTGTACGACCCGTCCGGATTCTTCATGTCGTTGTTGAGATGGATGTATCGGGTCTGCCACCCGTCGCCATGATCGATGCCGAGGCCACAGCACTGGGTGGGCACCCAGTCGACGACCCCATCAGCCGCGGCGAGGACCGGCACTCCCTTGGCGGTCATGATGTCGACGCCCTCGTGGGCACGAGAGCAGTTGGCACCCCGACAGTCGCCGAAGCTGTCGGTGATCCGGTAGTCGTCGCCGTCGAGGGGGAACTCGATCGAAAGCGGGTCGAAAGAAACCGTCGCTGCGGGCTGCAGCGGGTCATACACAGCTGCTGCGGGCAGGGCAAAGCCAGCGACGACCAAGAGCGTCGCCACCAGCGCGGTCACCCTCCGCACTGACTCTCCCGCTTGTCCTGACTCAGCAACAGACCATCCGTATCGGCCCCCTACCCCGCTCACTTGACCTTCTAAACCTGCCAGGCGCAAGTCGACCCAGTTACCGTTTCGCCTCTCACCATGGGTTCACCGAGTAGAGGCCGCATCGCGATCGCTGCCGTAGTCGCAGTCGGAGCAGGCGTCTTGGCGTGGTTCTGGGACGATATCGATCCCCTTCTGCGGGGGGCCCTGGTGGCGGTGACCGCCTTTCTCGGCGCCGTCCTCTTGCTCCGATCGTCGTCGAAGGAAACTGTTACAGCACGGAGCTCACCACCTGACGTCATCGACCAGGTGCTGGCGGACGAGACTCGCCGGCCGTGGAGCCCGACCACCCTCCCTTGGTCCTCACCCGTGGCCAAGCCGATCCTCTTGGTCCCTTCCGCCGATTACCACCTCGCCGAGGTGGTGCCTCTTGCCATCGAGCTGAACCGGATGGACATCCCAACCAGGATCGCCATCGGCCCTTCGCCGTGGGCGAGGACATGGCCGGCCCTCTCCAGCTATACCGGCCTCGAGGTCCACGCCATCCCTGAGCCTGACGAGATTGCGGGCCAGGTCGCCGGGGTGTTCGTTATGAAGGACACCGGCAGCCTGGGCCCGTTCGTCGAGCGCTGCCGGGGCCTTGGGATCCCGGTTATCGGAAAGGTCGAGGGCGCTCAGGACTTTTGGGATGCGGATACGCCGGAGGAGAGACGGCCCTATCGCAACCTCGACCTGGTGCTATGCCAGGGGGCTTTCGATGCGGAGGCACTAGAAGGTGAAATGACTGCAACCGTGGGCAGCACCCGACTCGAGCGGATCTGGTGGGCACCGCCGGTGGCAGTGGGTGAGCCGCTGGCGGTCATCAACCTCAACTTCGTGTACGGGGTGGGCTCCAGGGACCGCAAGGTCTGGCTCGACACCGCCATCAAAGGCTGCCAGCAGGCAGGCCTGCCCTATGTGATCTCCACTCATCCTGCGGAGAGGGCACGGATCGACTCGGAACGGGTGACATCGATCTCGGCCTCACGGCTCCTCCCCCACGCATCAGCGTTGATCAGCCGGTTCAGCACGATGCCTTTGGAGGCCATCGCCTGTGGCGTGCCCTTCGTCTATCACAATCCGCATGGCGAGCAGGTTCGAACCTTCGCCGACCCGAAGGGCGCGTTCCAGGTGACCACGTCTACCGACGACCTGGCCAACGCTCTCGGGGCGTTGGATCCCGGTGCCGATCAACGCCTCCGCGCCGAGGAGTTCTTCACTCACCATGTCTCGATGAATCCGGCGAGCACCAGTGAGCAGCGTTCTGCGGAGGCGCTCATTCGAATAGTCGGGAGCCACCGGCCGGGATGAAAGCGGACAGGGCTGTCGCCACCCGCTGGACACGAGTCGCCGTGCTCGGCTCGATCGTCATCGGTTGGGCCATGCTCGTTGTCGGCCTGGCTGTCGGCATCACCCCTCTCGGGATTGCGGGTGCAATCGTCGCCGGGGTCGGCAACCTGGTTCTCGCCAAGGCCATGCTCGAGCTCCGAACTGCGGCCTCGTCTCTCAAAGGCTCGTCCCTCCGTTCCGAGCGGGCAGTTGCCAATGCCTTCGCCGACATCGAAGAGCTTCGCTCCGATGACGAGGCGCTGCGCCGTGCTGATGCCACCCAAGGAGAGGCTCTCGACCAGCTCCGCACCAATGCCATCGAGCTCGAGGAGCGTTTCGCAACCCGTATCGCAGACCTCGAGCGATCTCACGGCGCCGACCGTGAGACACAATCACGAGCACTGGACGCGCTGCGCTCGCGAGTCGAGGCTGTTGCCAGTGCGCATGACGTGACCCGCATGGGCCTGTCTGCGACCCGGGCCATGACCGACAAACTGGCGTCGCGGGGTCGAATCGAGCCCGGAGATTCCCGACTTCGAGCAGTAGCCACCAACGAGGTCGATTCGCCAATCCTCAGCATCGGCATCCCGTCGTTCGAACGCCCCTCCGCACTAACCGAGCTGCTTGCGAGTATCGAACAGGAGATGGCGGCCTGCCCTCCTGGCCTCGTAGAGGTGTGCATCGTTGACGATGCCTCCCCCGATCCGGAAGTCGTCGAGATCGCTCTCGACTTCGCAGAGAGGAACAGGTTCGCTTCGCTGGTAGTCCAGCCCGAGAACGTCGGCTTGGAGCGTAATCTCATCGGTGCGGCTCGACCCTGTCGCGGGGAGTACCTGCTGGTCGTCGGCAACGACGATGTCCTTGTTCCCGGCGCCTTGCCGTTGATCCTCGCCGACCTTGCAGCTGCTCGGGCGCCCGTGCTTCTCTACTCGAAGCATCGCATCAACCTCGACAGCTCCCCGCACGACCCCGTCCCCGGCACAACCCCGATCGAGTTGGAGGAGAACGGCACCCATGTCTTCGACACCCTCGTTGACGCCGCCCGCCGGCAAGGGCTGCTTTCGACCTTCGGATTTGCCAGTCAGATAGTGACGCCCAGAGCGAGATTCGTGGCGATCGACCCCACCCCGTATCTCGACTTGACCATGTACTCCCGCTCGTTCGTGACGATTGCGGCGTTCTTCGACCAGCGGGTGTTCTATCGGAATCGCCCGACGATCCTCCATCGGACCCCGAAGCCTGCTGAGAAGCATTCCGAGTCGCTCGGCCGCCCTGAGGAGGAATTCATGGCGGCTGGGCTGAGACGCCGTGCCCGATATCTCGGGACATCGCTTGCCGCGGCTCTGCAGCGCTTGATCGACCATGGCGCACTGAAGGTCGAGGATCTTGCGAGAATGCCCGAGCGTCTGATGACTCCACTTCCTCTCGTCGAATGGATCAACAACAACCGGAGGATCGATCCCGACATGGACAAGAGGCTCGAAGCTGCCGTGGTGGCCGACGCCGCCAGATTGTTCGCTGCGATCGAGCAGGCCGCGGTGGCCCGGGCCGACCGGCCCTGAGACACTTCAGGGCAAGACTCTCTTGCCCACGACTCGCGCGAACAGGGGCGCCACGGTCAGCTTTCCTGTGTCGACCGTGTGATAGCGCCCATAACTCGCAACGCCGATCTCGAATCGATTGTGGAGTTCGCTCAAGCGGTCATCGATGTCACTCGAACCCCAGGCGAAGATCGCCCCTCCCAATAGCTGTGCGGATGCGAGGTCGTCCTCCGGGATCCGGCTCACCCCCGGAATCACTGAGGCGAGCCCGGCGGCGATCCCCGACCTGATCTTCGCCGTCGACGCGTCGGGTGGATTTCGCAGCCGCGCCGGTAGCTCGAGGTCCGAGGATGTGCCCTGCAGCCCACTCGGATACCAGGACAGATAGCACGAGCCGTCGGCGTAATCGACGACGTCCCCGAAGGGCCCGAGCACGATCGTCGTCGTTGGCAGCGAAACATCGGACCTCACAAGCAGAAAGTGCTTGACGCGATGCAACCAAGGACGCGGGGGCGGAATACCGGCGCTGGCGTCCACCGCCAGCCTGCCCTCCCAGAGAGCGTTCACAACGTGGTCGTAGTCGACCGCGCCCTCACCCGACGAGTCGGCGTAGAGCACAGTCACACGTTGCTCCCCGATCGCGACGCCACGGACCTGCGTCTCGAAGACCGTCTTTATCGAATCATCGACAGAGACACGGCTTCTCACCGCTTTCGCCAGTGCAGCCGGGTCGATGGCAACCTCGCTGGTCCTGAAGACTGCTGCGATCGTCGCCGGGTCGTAATCGGATTCCAACTCGCCGTGGGTGAGTAGACGCGGCGGTTTACTGACGTCGATCCCGAAGTACTCCCCTCCGGTGATCCGCTCGACGCCGAGACGATGAGTTTCCCGCATATGGCTCGCGACCTCCTCAGGGTCCAGAAGACTGTCGCGGTGCACCGCGTAGTTGAAGGACGCGGAGGTCACCAGCCCAACCCGGGAAGCGCCCAGCCATCGCTGGAGATAGGGGGCGAAGGTGGCCGCTCCTTCGACCATGGCAGCCACGGTCCGCCTCGATCGATCGTTGGCATAGACGTAGCCGAGATGGATTTTTCCCTCGTTGTTGAGTGATGCTTGGGTCATGCACTGGGGCTCGCGGTCGTATAGATCGACCTCGGCACCACGGTCCACGAGCTCCATTGCCACAGTCGCGCCTTGCAGACCACCTCCGAGAACGGCTACGCGCATCGTGCACCGATTCGATCGCAAATCACGGCGGAAAAGGTAATCGCATGACCAACCGACCTTGGATCCAGGCAAGCAGCCTGGCTGTACCCTCCGCCGCAATGGATGCCCTCGCCACGTCGCTCGATGGCGTTCTCGTTCTCGAGCCATCGGCTCATCAGGATGACAGGGGATTCTTCTTCGAGAGCTGGAGCCGGGACGAGTTCATTACGGTGACCGGAGTCGATGTCGACTTCGTCCGTGATGGCCACTCAGGCTCGAAGCGCGGTGTGCTCCGGGGCCTGCACTACCAGGTCCCGCCTGACGCCCTCGGAAAGCTGGTGCGGGTCACTACAGGGACCGTGTTCGACGTTGCCGTCGATCTGCGAAGGTCCTCACCCACCTTCCGGGATTGGTTTGGCACGATGATCTCAGCGGAGAACCGGCTGCAGGTCTGGGTGCCGCCCGGGTTCGCCCATGGATTTCTGACGATCTCGGAATGGGCCGAGGTCCAGTACAAGGTCACCGGCGCCTACTCGCAGCATTCCGAGCGGGCCCTTCGCTGGGACGATCCCGAACTCGGCATCTCCTGGCCCCTGGAGGGCGACCCGATCCTCTCCGCCAAGGACTCCGCCGGCGACTCTCTGCAGCACGCCGAGCTGTTCGACTGAAGCGTCGCACGATGGGACGTCGCTTCCTGGTCACCGGAGGTGCGGGATTCATAGGATCGAACTTCATCCGCTACCTGTTGCAGCAGGAGCCGGAGGCAACGGTGACCAACCTCGACTCGCTCACCTATGCAGGGGTCGAGGCAACGGCTGAGGAGTTGGGACGTCTGCCGGGGCACAATCTGGTTCGCGGCGACATACGTGATTCCGACCTCGTCGAGAAGCTGATGATCGACCACGACGTCGTGGTGCATTTCGCCGCCGAAAGCCATGTCGACCGCTCCATCGAGGCTCCGGCGGTCTTTATCGACACCAATGTGATCGGCACCGGCTCCCTCCTGGAAGCGGCCCGTCGCCACCCGCCAAAACGATTCATCCACGTCTCGACCGACGAGGTATACGGGTCGGTTCCCGGCAAAGCGGTCTCAGAGGAGCACCGGCTCCACCCAACATCTCCGTACTCGGCGTCCAAGGCCGGTTCGGACCTCCTGGCGTTGGCCTATGCCGCGACCTTCGACTGCCCGGTGATCGTGACCAGGTGCACCAACAACTACGGCCCTTATCAGCACCCTGAGAAATTGATCCCGCTGTTCGTGACCAACCTCCTCGACGGGGAACGGGTCCCGCTCTACGGCGCGGGCAAGAACGAGCGTGACTGGCTGTTCGTCGAAGACCATTGCGCTGCGATCCTTCTCCTAGTGGACGAGGGGAACGCGGGTGAGATCTACAACATCGGAGCCGATGCCCAGTTGTCCAACATCGACGTGACCCATCGCATACTCCACCTCCTTGGAAAGGACGAGGGCTGGATCGACCGCGTCGAAGACCGACCGGGCCACGACTTCCGCTACGCGGTCGACTCGTCACGACTACGTGACCTGGGTTGGCGCCCGGCTCATTCCTTCGACGACCGTCTGGAGGCGACGGTCGACTGGTATCGGGCCCGCGAGGACTGGTGGCGGCCGATCAAGCGGCCGATCTCATGAAGGGGATCGTGCTTGCCCGTGGCTCCACCCATCGCCATTACCTGGAACAGCTGCTCGAGGCCCGATGAGGGGCAGCGTGCTTCTTATCGGCGCCACGGGCCAAGTTGGGACCGCCCTCGCCCGCATCATCGAGAACGTATCTGCACCCACCCGGGAGCAATTCGACCTGGCTCTCATCGAGCGCGAGTCGGCTCGGGATCTGATCCGTGCCAGCCGCGCCGACATCGTCATCAACTGTGCCGGATACACCGCAGTCGACCGCGCCGAGGGAGAGGTGGGGACGGTCGAAGCGGTCAACGGGTCGGCCGTTGGGGTGTTGGCGGCGGCCGCCGTGGAAGCCGGTACCGCCTTCGTCACCTTTTCCACCGACTACGTCTTCGATGGCACCGCTACCGAGCCTTACCTCGAATCGGCGATCCCGTCGCCGATCAACGCCTACGGCCGGAGCAAGCTGCACGGAGAGCAGCTTGCTTTGGACGCCAACCCCCAGTCTTTGGTGATCCGCACCTCGTGGGTGATCTCCTCGACACACCCCAACTTCGTCTCGAGAGTGCTCGAGAAGGATGGCCGGCAGCCGGTTGTGGATGTCGTGGACGACCAGCGCGGGAGCCCGACGATCGCCTCCGATCTCGCCGCAGCCACGATCGACGCCATCGATGCGAGGGCAACGGGGATCCTGCATCTGGCAAATCGGGGATCGACTACCTGGTACCGGTTGGCCGTGGCAGCCTTCGGAGCTGCAGGGCTCGACCACTCACAGTTGCGACCGTGTGCCACGGCCGACTACCGGGGTAAGGCGACACGGCCGGCGTACACGGTGCTGGCCTCGGAACGACTCGATCGCCTCGGCCTCCGGGAAATGCCCCACTGGGAAGAGTCCCTCACCGGGGTGGTGGCGGAGATGATGCGGGGTTGAGCTGCCGCCACCACACAGACAGATAGGTTTCGCCCATGGCCACCTGGACCCGGGAGCACATCTTCGGAGCCAGGTACACGCCGCGCCCTCTGACCGAGTTCGTCGGCGAGCCAGAGCCACTGATCTGGCAGACCGTCAATCCCTTCCAAGGCGCAGACGCC
>JBIOVB010000061.1:0-19045 GCA_044867525.1 Acidimicrobiia bacterium
GGTTTCAGGCATTGATGAACCTCCGAGCACTCAACAGAAGGGGAATGGCGACTGCGGCCAACCGGATGATCATCACATGATCACGGATCGGCACCCTCGATCCATCTGATCCGAGCCTGATCGACGACGGCCTCCGATAGGTGATCTCGAAGCCAAATCGCCCTGCCCCGAACACGACTCTCGTCTCCTTGGCAATCAGCTCCGGTGGGCGGTGGGCAACCTCGACCCGGTTCTCGACTCGCTCCTGATTGCGAAAGCTGATCACGACCCGATGCTACGTCCTGGCCGAATCGACGGACCTCGGTCCCCGGCGCGATCGAGCAGGATTCGAGAAGCGCTCCCCCCGGCTGGCCCCGTACTGTCGGAGGTGACTCGATCTATAGGAGGTCATGAGATGAGCACCGCGAAGCAGACCCGTTCCGACGGCTTCTCAGAGGCGGAACGTGCCGCGATGAAGGAACGGGCCCGGGAGCTGAAGGCGCAGGGCCGAAGTGGGGAGAAGAAGGCCGACAACGAGCGTGCCGTGCTGGACAACATCGCCGAGATGCCGGATGCCGATCGCGCATTGGCCGAACGCATCCACGCACTCGTGACCACAAACGCGCCGGAGCTTCTACCAAAGACCTGGTACGGCATGCCCGCCTACGCAACAGCGGACGGAAAGCTGGTCTGCTTCTTCAAGGCCGCGGCCAAGTTCGACGGCCGTTACGCGATGTTGGGATTCGAAGATGCGGCCACGCTCGACGACGGCCCGATGTGGCCGGTGGTGTTCGCGATCGTCGAGTGGACCCCCGCAGTCGAGAAGAAGGTCGTGGCGCTCGTCAAGACCGCGGTCGCCTGAGCGCCGTCGCGAGCAAGCCGGCTTCGGAATCCGCTCGATTCAGTGGATGGGCACCTGGACCAGGTCGAACTCGGCAGTGTCAGGGTCTGGTATCCCAAACCGTGCGTTGACCAAGACGAGCCTGTGGCCGTGCCTGGCGACAGTCGTGGGAATATCGAACAGATCGGATGTGATGGTGTCGATCACTTCGCCCGACCTGAGATGGGCCGACAGTTTGACCACATCGATCTGGTTGAGCTGGTTCCGCACCACATAGAGCCGCCGCCCAATGAGGAGAAGGCCGTCTCCGGCGGTGATCGTGGCCCCATCGAGATCGATGAAACGGCTCTCCCCGTCGCGGTCGACGGCATACAGCTCACCCTTGGTGCTGTTCACCACGATGAGCTTGCGGCCCTTGGCCTCGATCCCGTTCAGGTTGAACCCTGCCACGAAATCTCCGGCAGGGCCCGATAGTGGGATCGTCTCCGGCGCACCGACGCCTCTGCCCTGGAGTGGCACTCGATAGAGCTGGGGCTGGACGGAGTCGGTGAACCATGCGGAGCCGCCAGCCACCACCACATCGTTGATGAACGTCCCGGCTGACGGATCCGTGAGCTCCAGATCTGCGACCTCGGCCCCCGTCTTGGCGTCGTATACGAAGGCCCGTCCGGTGTCGCCACCTGCGACGATCACCAGCCCTCGGTGCACGGTCAGCCCGACGGCGATCCGGCCGGCAGCGGGATCGTTGTCGACCAGCCGGGTGACCTCGCCCGAACGGAGGTCGACGGTGACCACGTCTCCGTCGGCCAGGGATCCGGCGTAGGCGGTCTTGCCTCGTGTATCGACACCCTCGGGCTGGAAGCCGGTCGGAAGCGGAATCGATTCGGGGAATCCCGAGGCGGCGGCGGGGCCGGCCAACAGGAGAAACCCGATGACGATGGTGACGAGTCTGCGCATGGAACCTCCTAGGTCGACTCGACCTGTCTGAACATAACCAGGGTCTGGATTTATGTCGGAGGAGGGGGGACGACCACGAAACGGACCACAGACGCTTCGATCGCATCCTTGACAACCGGGGTGGCGAGCAGCTCGAGCAGGTCGGCCAGCTCCGGTCCACGGGATAGGCTCACTGGGTGAGTCTGGTGGGGTGGCTACCTATTGCTGGCGAGCTTTGCGCACTTGACCCGCCTGTTTGGGTTTTCGGGGGCATCGCAGAAGAGGCTTTGCTCGAGGGATCGGTCCTTGGAGAACACGGTGACATCGATCTCTTGGTAGGCCGGAACGCTCTTTCCAGACACATTCAGACGTTCGAGGCGATTGGTTTCCCCACACCTCAGGTCTACTTTGAGGTCGTCCCCGGTCAGCCGCTTGTGCTCGGAGCCGAGCGAGACGGGATGCCTTTGGAGATCGGCGTCTACGACGAGGCGGTGTCTGGCACTGCATCGTTCGTGCTTCCGACCGACGACGGACTCACCCGCTTCATTCTGCCCGACGACACTCTGCATCATCCCGTCACCGAGATTGAAGGCACCGTTATCCGCACCGTCTCACCGCTCGCCCTCTATCACCTTCGTGAGGCCTTCATGCTCACAGGGGTGTTCGGGCCTCCGAGAGACAAGGATGTCGCCATCCAGGCCAGACTCAGGGACAGGCTCCTATCGGACGCCACCGAGGACGACCTTCGCCTCCGTACCTTCACCCTCTGAGGTTGTGCCCTGGGCCGGTCAATGATGTGACTCGTTGCGTAGGAGACCCCTGACCGGGATTGCCAAGTTGTCAGGTCACGCCAATCCTGGGGGTCATTCACACCGTCTTCATTCCCTCGATCTACTGCACACGAATCAGGAGGATTCCATGGCCGATCTCATCTACGCCATCAGCACGTCTCTCGACGGCTACATCGCCGACGAGAACGGCAACTTCGACTGGACACAGCCATCTGAGGAGGCGCATGCCTTCTTCAACGACCTGCAACGATCGGTCGGCACCTCGCTCTACGGCCGCCGCATGTATGAGACGATGAGGGTGTGGGACACCCTTCTCCTCGATGACCTGTCCGAGGTAGAACGCGAGTTCGCCGAGGTGTGGCGGGCGACTGACAAGGTCGTCTACTCGTCCACACTGGACGCCGTGCCGGAACCGCGGACCCGACTGGAGCGGACCTTCGACCCCGAAGTCGTCCAGGCCATGAAGGACGACGCCGAGCGCGACCTGGCCATCGCAGGCCCCGGCCTCGCCGCCGAGGCCATCCGGGCAGGTCTGGTCGACCGGTATCTACTGCGCTTGGTCCCGATCATCGTCGGTGGAGGTACCTCTGCCCTCCCCGACTCAGCGCGGGTCGACCTCGCACTCGACACGACACACCGTTTCGATGACGGCTCCGTTCTGCTCGACTACCGCCTCGGAGGAACCTGATGGTTCCGAATCATGTAACTCTGCTCGGGCGGCGCACCATCTCGACTCCCTAGGATCGCCCCCCAAATTGGAGCGGAACGGCAGCTGGCTGCAGTCATGTTCACCGACATGGAGGGGTTTATCGCACTCATGCAGTCCGACACCGCAAATCACGAGCAAAGGACGGGCAGTTGCAGCGGTTGAATCTCAAGGGCGGCCACATCATCTCTCTCGATCCCGCAATCGGGGAGCTCCCCGTCGGCGACTTGCTGATCGAAGGCACCAAGATCAGCAAGGTTGGCCCACGGATCGATGATCCGGACGGCGAAGTCGTTGATGCGTCTGGGATGCTCCTGATTCCAGGCCTCGTCGACACCCACCGCCACACCTGGCAGACGGCCATCAAGGGGATGTCGTCCGACTGGTCCCTCCCCGAGTACCTCGCCGGAATCCGGAGCCGCATCGGACCCCGATTCACCCCCGAAGACGTCTATGCCGCCACGCTTCTCGGCGGAGCCGAGGCATTGAACTCCGGCGTGACCACCCTCGTCGACTGGGCTCACATCATGAACTCGCCTGCTCACGCCGATGGGTCGGTGACCGCGCTCAAGGAGTACGGGGGGAGAGCCATGTTCGCCTACGGAACCCCCAATGACGAGAACATCGCTGAGTGGTACATCGACAGCACCATTCCCCACTCGGATGACATACGGCGAGTGCGCATCGAGGAGCTCTCCAGCGATGAGGGCTTAGTCGGGCTGATGATGGCGGCCCGCGGCCCGCAACACACGACACCCGAAACCGCAGCCGGAGACTGGCGGCTGGCCCAGGAATTGGGCATCCGAATAACCTGCCACGCTGGGGAGGGAGCGTGGTCGCTCCGTCATCAACCCGTGCTCCGACTCCACGAACAGGGCGTACTCGGCCCCGACACAACGCTCGTCCACGGCAACCAATTCTCCGATGAGGACCTCAGCATGATGGCCGACAGCGGAGCTTCGCTCTCGATCTCGCCGGAGGTCGAGATGCACATGGGCCTCGGCTTCCCGGTTACAGGCCGGGCCCTGGCTCACGGCGTTGTCTCCGGCCTCTCCGTCGACGTCCCGGTCACAGTGGGCGGTGACATGTTCTCGGTGATGCGTTGCGCCCTCGCAGCGGAGCGAGCCCTGGTCAACGAGGAGTCAATCCGCAGAGTGGAGATGGTGGAACGGCTCACAATCAGCTCCGAAGACGTGCTCCGGATGGCCACCATCGACGGCGCCCGCAGCTGCGGCCTCGGCGATCGGGTGGGCACCATCAGCCCGGGCAAGGAAGCCGACATCGTCATGATCCGTGCCAATGACCTGAATCTGGCGCCGATCAATCGGCCCGTGGCAAGTGTGGTGGTGATGGCGCATGCCGGGAATGTCGACTCGGTCCTGGTAGCGGGCCAGTTCGTCAAGCGGGCTGGGACCATGCTCTCCATCGACGTCGCCGAGGTCCTCGCCAGGGCGACCGCATCTCGAGACTCGCTTCTGGAGCGCGCTGGGGTGGGTCGAGATTATCGCCCCGACGATATCGAGGCATGGAGCAAGCTCTAGTCGGTCCCCTGCTAGCCGCTGGATTCGCGACGCCGCGACGAATAAAGGGCTACCCCGACTATCACGACGACGCCCTTGACGATGAGGTGGGCGAACCGGCTCACTCCCATCAAATTGAAGACGTTGAAGAGGACGGTCAGGATCAACACGCCGGCGATGGTTCCCTCGACCCTGCCCTTTCCTCCTCCGAAGGCAGTCCCACCGATCAGGACCGCTGCGATCGAGTCCAGTTCCATCCCCTCACCGGCAGCAGTGTCACCGGTCCCAATCCGTGCCAGGAGTGCCAGGCCGCCGATGACCGCAAGGACGCTACAGAGCACATAGGCCAGGCCTTCGGTCCGGTGGGCTCGTATTCCGGCCAGGCGGGCGGCGCCGCGATTGCTGCCCACGGCATAGATCCGTCTGCCGAACGTGGTCCGCCGCAACGCAAAGCTGAGGGCGGCAGCAATCAGGAGCGCCACGAGGACAATGATCGGGATCCCCAATAGCCTGCCGTCCGACAACTCACGAAACAGGTCGGGAACGTTGCTCCTGGGTGCGCCCCCCGTGTAGATCAGGTTGAGGCCGGTCAGGATCAGCATCGTCCCCAGCGTGGTGATCAGGGCGTCGGTGCGCACTCGGACGATCATCAGATAATGGATCAACCCGACAATGACCCCGACCCCAATCACGAGAAGGGTGATGGGGGCGATCAAGGCGTCGCTGTCTCTCATCAGACTGCCACCGATGACCGTTGTTGTGGCAATCAGGGCTCCGACCGATACGTCGATCCCGCCGACCAGAATCACCAGGGTCTGGCCCAAGGCCACGATCATCAGCGGCGCAGCCTGGCGCAGGATGTTGAGCAGGTTGGTCGTGCTCATGAAGTCGGGCGAGATCGCGGCCGAGCCGACAATCAGAATGAGAAGAATCACCCAGGGCCCGTAGACCGACCAGCGAGTCCGGAGAGTGGTCATCAACCCTCGTGCCGGGGCGACGCTCTGGGCGTCGGAGACAGCGCTCATCCGGCGGCTTCCCCAGATGCGGTACGTCGCATCTTCTCGGAGACATAGGTCCGCGCCTCACCGGCGAGACGGCGAGTGACTGAGGCAGCGAGGACGACAGCAATGAGGACGATGATCCCCTTGACCACGATCTGGGTGAACGAAGACACCCCGGCGAGATTCATCACGTTGTTCAAGATCGAGATGATGGCCACCCCGCCAACGGTTCCTCCGATGCCTCCCCGCCCCCCGGTGAGGGCGGTGCCGCCGAGGACCACCGCGGCGATGGAATCCCAGTCGAATCCAATCCCTGACAGTGGTTCTCCGGCACCCATGCGCATCGACATCGCGATCCCGGCCACCGCCGCCAGGGCGCCGCAGGTCACATATGCGAGAAGGCGAACCCGCTCCACCCGAATCCCCGAACTCCGGGCCACCTTCTCCGAACCGCCCACGGCGAAGAGGTGCAACCCGAAGGAGGTTCGGTTCTGCACGATGAGGCCGATGGCCACGATCAAGGCGTACAGAAAGAAGAGGATCGGAACCGGGCCCACCGAACCGAAGCCGATTTCGTTCATGACGTCGGCGGGCTCACCGAAATTGGACTGATCGGTGTACATGAAGGTGATCCCGGTGACAATTGAGGCGGTGCCCAGGGTGACGATCAGCGCGGGCACCCTGGTCAGGTTGATAATCACCCCATTGGTGAAACCGATGAGCAGGCCCGCGCCCAGTGCGACCGCGAGCCCCAACGGCACGTTCCCTGTCTGACCGGCGACGATCCCCATCAAAGCCGTGTTGGCCATGCCGATCGTGGCCGCCACGGCCAGGTCGACGCCGGCAATGAGGATCACGAGGGTCTGGCCGACGGCGACGATCCCGAGCGGGATCATCTGTCGGAGGATGTTGCTGAGGTTGCGCGAACTGAGGAAGTTCTCGGCAACGAGGGCAGCCACTACCACGATCACGAGAAGGAGCAGCCAAAGCCAGCCGGGGCCGGTCCAACGTGTGATGGCACGCTTGCTGATCATCGGTTCCTCGACCGCTGTTGCCGGTGCCAGGTCAGTCATTCTTCGACTCTTCGGACTTCAACCCCAGAGCCAGCTTCACCAAGTCCTCCTCGCTGGCAAGGTCTCTCTCACTGGTCGATGTGTTCTCCATCTCGGCGACGATTCGACCTCTGGACATCACGATTATCCGGTCACTGAGATGGAGGATCTCAGGAAGCTCCGACGAGATCAGCATGACCGCTGTCCCCTGGTCGGCAAGTTGTCTGACGATGCGATAGATCTCGGCCTTTGCCCCCACATCGACGCCTCGAGTCGGCTCGTCGAGGATGAGGACGCGGCAGCCTTTCGCCAGCCAGCGGCCGAGGACAACCTTTTGTTGGTTCCCGCCGCTCAGGTTGTGGACCACTGTGGAGTTCGAAGGCGTCCTGATGCTGAGCGCCTCAATCTGGACATCCGCAAGCTTGGACTCGGCTCCCTTGTCGAGTATCCCCCAGCTACTGAGCTCGGGAAGTTGGGGAAGCCCGATGTTCTGCTTGACACCCAGATCCATGACCAAGCCGTCGGCGAGCCGATCCTCAGGGACCAGTGCCAGGCCAAGGGCCATGGCATCCGCCGGCTCCCGAACGTTGACGGCGACACCGTCGATCAGGACCTCGCCGTGGCGACTCGGCACCGCTCCAACCATCGCTTTCGCGACGTCGGTGCGGCCAGCGCCGATCAGGCCGACGAACCCAACTACCTCTGACTCCCGCAGTTCGAAGTTGATGTCCTCTGCGCGGCCCGAGACCGTGAGGCCCCTGACCGTGACAACAGTCTTTGTGGACCGTTCCCGCGCGGTGCGTGGTGGGAACATGTGCGCCAGGTCGCGACCGATCATTGCTCTGATCACGACTGCGGGTGTGACGTCGGCCACAGCTGCGGACAGCGAGACCTTGCCGTCCTTCAGCACGGTGACCCGGTCGGCAAGCAGAAACACTTCGTCCAGGTCGTGGGTTATCAGGACCACCGCAACTCCACGGTCTCTGAGATCGCTGACGACGCCCCTCAGTCGCTCGACCTCAGTTATCGACAGCGATGACGTGGGCTCGTCGAGAAGGATCATCTGGGCCTCGAGGCTGAGCGCCTTGGCGATCTCGACCATTTGCCTCTGAGCGATGGTCAACCTCTCAACGGGGGTTGCCGGCTCCATGGATGCCCCCACCATCCGGAGCGCATCCTCGGCGACTTCCTTCGCCCTGGAGTTGGAGATGAGACCGTTCCTTGTCGGCTCCCGCCCCAGGATCAGGTTCTCCTCAACCGTGAGCATCGGGACCAGGGAGGGTTCCTGATAGACCACCGAGATGCTGGCGGCTATGGCGTCTCGTGGGGCAGAGAAGGAGACCTCTTCCCCGTCGAGAAAGAGAGTGCCGCTGTCAGCGGTATGAACACCGGCGATGATCTTGACCAGGGTCGACTTCCCGGCACCGTTCTCCCCGACCACGGCATGGACCTCGCCTGCCTTGAATTCGGCGTCTACGGAGGTGAGAGCCTGGACACCGTCGAACTGTTTCGAGACTCGTTCTACCTTGAACAAGAAGTCACTCCATCGCCTACCGGCCGACCCAACTTAACCGCGGACGGTGGGGCAACGAGGGGGAAGGCTTTCTCGTTGCCCCACGCCCGTGATTCATCCAGAGGTGACGAACTGTGTTCTGATGACCTCTCTATTCAGGCAGCCACTCTTCTGGCAGCTGCCACCAGTTCCACCACTCGTCCGAGCCCGGCACGTCCTCGGCGATGTATTGGGCGAGGTTGGCTGTGTCCAGCGCTTCCACCGGGTCGAACCAGTTCTTCGGAACCGGGACACCGGAGAGTATCGCTGCGCAGGCGTCCACGGCCAGCGCCCCAAAGGTCAGTGGGCGGTTGACGATCACACCCGGGATTTCATTGGCGTCGACATCCCGGATCCAACCCTGGAGGCTGTCACCGGTCCACACCTGCACCTCGTCGAGCCGACCCGCCTCGGAGACTGCCTCGTAGGCACCCTGCTGCTGGATGCCACTATCGGCGACGACGGCGTCGATCTGGTCATAGGCCTGGAGCCAGTTCTCCATGATTGTCTTGCCCTCATCTCGGGACCAGCCGGTGTACTCCGTTGCCAGAACCTCGATGCCAGGCATCGCCGCGAAGGTCTCCTCGTGACCGCGCCTGGCCTCTTCGGCCGGGCCCGTGCCGGCGGCACCCTCGAGGAGGACAACCGCGCCTTCGCCACCGAGCATGTCTCCGGCCTGAGTCGCCTGGATGGTCCCGATGTCGTAGGTCCTGATGTTGATATGGCTGACAAAGTCCTCGGTTGTGACGTCCCTCTCCTGGATCACAACCGGGATGCCATCTGCCATCGCCTGCTCGATAGCCGGGTTCACGGCCTCTTCTGAGGTCGCAGCGACGATCAGACAGTCGACCCCGCGCACCAAGAGGTCTTCGATGTCGGAGACCTGCTTGTCCGGGCTGTCATTGGCGTCGGTCCGTGCCACCTCTTCGATCTGGTCATATTCGGAAGCCGCCCAGTTGGTGAACTGATTGACGAACACCCGAGCCGAGTTGGACAACGAGGCGTCGGCATACCCGATCGTCCACGGTGGCTCTGTCACGTACTGGCTGGTGTCCTGCATGTCATCGGTCTGTGGGATCTCCACACCTTCACGGGGCTGGAACTCGGAGCCACCGGCGCCGGTGGTTCCGGTCGTATCCCCGGTGCTCGTGGTGTCCGAAGACCCTTCGTCGCCACAAGCCACGATCAACAAGGCCATCACCACCATCAGCAGTAGCGCTCGCCCCGACATCAAAGCTTTCATGCCGTTGCCTTTCCTCCTCACACGCCAGGCTGGACGCCTGTCTATATAGTGCAGTCTATATGCAACCGGGTCTCCGCGTACTGGAAAACGGATACCATTCGCCTCCTCCTCACGTGAGAGCCGATGCCTGAGTTCATGACCACCGACGGAGTCGGGCTCCACTACACCGATGAGGGCCAGGGCCCGAGTGTCGTCTTCATGGCCGGTTGGGCCATGGACGAGTCGTGGTGGAAGCACCAGCGTGCATTGGCTTCTGATCACAGGCTCGTGGTCCTCGACCCCAGGTCTCAAGGTGAGTCGGAGAAGGTGGTGCGGGGGTTGCGTATGGGACGCGGCGCTCAGGATCTTCGGGAGCTGCTCGAGCTACTCGACCTAGACAATGTGACGCTTGTGGCCTGGTCGCGCTCGTCCAGTGTCGCACTTGCATACTGGGAAATGTTCGGACCGTCGCGTGTCAGCAGGTTTGTTCTCGTTGGAAACACCCCCTCGATGTCGAAGCGACCGGACTGGGATTGGGGTTACGTCATGGACCCCACCGCCTTTCAGGAGTTGATCATCGCCGACCATGAGGGTGTGGTCCGCGACGTCATCCACCGACTGCTCAAGGAGCCTCCGCCCCCGGAGGAGGTGGAAGAGATGGTGCGGGTGACGATGCGCACCCCGGCGCTGGCAGGGGCTCGGATGCTCGACGACCACGGAATCATCGATTGGCGTGACATGCTCGACACCATCACCATCCCAACCCTGGTCTGCGTCGGCCGCCACGACCGCCAGGCGCCGGTCAGGGCAGCAGAGTATGTGAGCTCCGTCATACCCAACGCCCGGTTGGTCATCTTTGAGGAGAGCGCACACGCCCCGTTCTACGAGGAGCCGGAGCGATTCAATGCCGAACTCACCCGGTTCATCAGTGAGGGGCATCACGACCTGGCAGGTGCTGGACCGAATGGTGACGGCTGAGCGGAATGCCGACCCTCGAGTTCGCCGTATACGCGCCATCGACGAGCGGCCACAGGCGGGCACTTGACCGGTTTCGCCGCCGCGTCGAAGGCATCGTTCCCGGAATGTCGGTCGAGGTGACGTGGAGCATCGTCGACGGCACCCCTCCCATTGACCCGGGCCCTCTGACCGGGCGCTCGACGAGGCGGGGCGACTGGGGCTCGATGATCTCGATATCTCGGGTTTGATTGAGGTTCCACGGCGATATCCGAAGGAGAGCGAATGAGTCGATCTTTGATCCGAGGGGAAAGGTCATCTCGATGGAGCCCGCGATGAGCCTCAGAGTCGGTCGTCCTGAGGCCGAGTCGGCCATCGAGGCAGTAAACCGGTCCACAGGAAGCTCCCTGCTCATCCGCAACGGGTGCGTCCTCTCAATGGATCCTGCGATCGGAGACCTGGCCTGCGGCGACGTCCTCGTCGAGGGTGGGAGGATCAGCCGCGTAGGCCCCGATCTCATGGGTGTCATCGCCACTCCCGATGTGACGATCATCGACGCCACCGGCTGCATCGTGATGCCCGGTTTCGTCGACACCCATCGCCACATGTGGCAAGGCCAACTTCGACGGATGATCCCCAACGTCGACATCTCTGGCTACATGTCGGTCCGCAATGCGTTCGCTGTCGAGTACCGACCCGACGACAGTTATATCGGCACCCTCGCGATCGCCTATGGCGCCCTCCATGCCGGGGTCACCACGGTGCTCGATCTGGCACACAACACCCGCTCAGCTGCCCATTCCGACGCCGAGATCAGCGCTTTGCGCGCTTCTGGGATCAGAGCGGTCTACGCGTGCGCTCCACCCGAGGCCGGGGATTGGAACCGGCAGTGGCCGGGAGACCTGGGACGACTCAAGGCAGAGCTAGCCGGTGATCCCCTCGTCAGTCTCCGTATGGCCCAGCGCTGCTTTTCAGCCGAAGACAATCTCGACGCCGATCGGATCGGGATTGCCCGCGACCTTGAGCTCGGGCTCACCATCGACCCGGTGGGTTGGGAGCAGGGCTCGTCCACGATCGAAGACCTGGCCTCGCAGGGTCTCCTCGGTGCGGACATGACATTTGTCCACTGCTGCGACCTGTCCGAGGCGGCATGGCTGGCGATGGGCGAGGCCGGTGTCGGTGTCACGCTGTCGCCATTCGTCGACGACATCCTGGGATGGGGCGCAAAGGGGCTTCCTACCGTACAGAAAGCGCTCGACGTTGGGCTGATACCCGGAGTCAGCGTCGACATCGAGACAACCGTTCCTGCCGACATGTTCACCCAGATGCGTGCGCTCCTCGCCGCCCAGAGGATGCGCGGATCACTTGGCAACCCTGCAGCCGGTCGTGAGCAGCTCACCGCACGCGAGGTCCTCGGCTTCGCAACCCGGGATGGCGCCCGAATCGTCGGGCTCGGCGACGTGTGCGGGGCACTGTCGCCAGGCAAGGAGGCCGACATCGTGATCCTCGACTGCTCGGACCCCAACCTCCTTCCGCTGAGCAATGCCTACGGGACGGCGGTGATGGGTGCGGACGCGAGCAATGTGAAAGCAGTGCTGATTTCCGGAGTTATCAAGAAATGGGGGCACACCCTGATTGGCGTCGAGCTGGCAGGCGTGCAAGAGACGATCGAGGCGTCCCGCGACTACCTGGCGGGAATGGTCGGGTTCGAACTCGATCCGTTCGCCGACTATCCCGAGATCCGGCGGGATCCCGGATCCGATTAGGCACACCCTCATCGGTACCTTGAGCGACGACGATGCGACGCAGCACAGAACGAATGCTGACCACCCATACCGGGAGTCTGCCGAGACCGGAGGCACTGACTCAGTTCTATGTCGCCCGCGACCGTGGAAAGGCTGTCGATATGGCCGCGCTGGCAAGCGCGGGCCGACGAGCCACCCGGGCCAGCATTCGGAATCAGGCTGCTGCCGGAATCGATGTTGGCAACAACGGCGAACAGCCGCGGGATTCGTTCGTCCTCTATCTGCGTGATCGGCTCACCGGGCTTGGTGGCAGTTGGGAGAGACCGAGTCGTGCAGACGTGGACCGTTATCCCGCATTCGAGAAGCGCTGGGTGGAGCATGCGTCCAATGAAGACAAGGTCTCAGGCGTTTCTGCTCTACCGAAAGCGATCGGTGAGATTTCCTACGCCAATGAGGAAGCAATCGTCGAGGAGTGCTCCGACCTGCAAGCCGCAGTGACCGAGAATCCCGGAGCCTTCCTGGAGACATTCATGAGCTCACCGTCCCCAGGAATCGTGGCCTCGACCTTGAAGAACGAGCACTACGACACGGACGAGGGCTATCTGGAGGCCCTGGGGAAGGCGCTCCAGGTCGAGTACGAGACGATCGTCGACCACGGATTCATCCTGCAGATCGACGCCCCGGATCTGGCTCTCGAACGCCATGTCACCTACAAGACAGAGCCCCTATCCGTCTTCCTGGAATTCGCCGAAAAGGTGATTGCCGTGATCAATCGCTCGCTCGTCAACGTGCCCCGCGACCGCGTCCGACTGCATGTGTGCTGGGGCAACTCAGAGTCGCCGCACGACAGTGATGTCCCTCTCGCCGAGATCTTGCCCACCATCCTCAAGGCGAATGTCGGCGGATTTGTTCTGCCATTTGCGAACCCGCGCCATGCGCATGAGTACAAGTCTTTCGCTGACCACCGGCTCGCTGACGACCAGATTCTGGTGGCCGGGGTCATCGACACGTTGACCAACTTCGTCGAGCACGAAGAAGTCGTCGCTGACCGACTCGAGCGCGTGGCAACAGTCATCGGCGACCCGACCCGGGTGCTGGCCGGCACCGATTGTGGATTCGACACCTCAGCCGGATGGGGACGGGTGGCCGAGGACGTCGTCTGGGCAAAGCTGAGATCGATGCGTGCCGGCGCCGACCTTGCGACAGAAAGGCTCTATTGAAGATGGCACCACTGGCAGATCACGTAGGCGCGGCCCAGCCTGAGATCGGATATGGGCTCATCGGTTGTGGCTGGGTCGGTTCTGCCCACGCCTGGGGGGTGGCTGCAAGTCCCGGCACGGCGCGCCTCATCGCAACGTCCGATGTCGACTTGACGGCGGCGGAACAAACGGCGAATCGCTTCGAAGCGAAGACTGCATATCAGGATTACCGCGAACTGCTGATAAGGGACGACATACGAGCAGTGTCGGTGTGCGTGCCCGACTTCCTCCATCGCCAAGTAGTCATCGACGCCGCGGTGGCAGGCAAGCACGTGTTGTGTGAGAAGCCACTGGCCATGAGCGTTGCCGAGGCCGACGAGATGATGGCGGCATGCGAAACGAATGGCGTCGAGCTCGGGATGATCATGAACCACAGGTATGCCCCCGACAACATCCGAACCAAGGACGCGCTCGGCCAAGGAGCGGTCGGTGGCCAGCTAATAGGGAATGTCGTCCACTCCAGCGGGCTCACCGGCCCCCTGGGCACCTCTCCCTGGCGGGGCAAGGCCAATCGGGCGGCCGGAGGTGTGCTGAGCACCCAGGCCATCCATTTCCTGGACCTGCTTCTCTGGTTCATGGGCCCGGTCCGCTCCGTGAAAGCCCTTACCGATACCTTGCATTGGGACATCCAGGACCACGAAGACACCGCCGTCCTTGCGCTCAGGTTGGAGTCCGGAGCCTTGGCGACTCTCACCACAACCAATGGCAGCCCGATCATGGATGACTTCACCGGCACCCGAATCGAGGTTCACGGCACCCGCGGATGGGTCGCCCTGGAAGGAGATGTCTTCAGACACGCCGAATTTGCCGGGGACTTCGAGGTGTCTTCGATTTACCTTCCCGACGTGCCCAGCGGCGCCCGCGAGATCATCTTCGGCCTGGGGCACGTCTACGAAGTGATCGACTTCATACATGCGATTGGCACCGGCACCGAGGCACCCGTTCCGGCCCGAGACGGGCGACACCTGATGGCAGTCATCGAGGCTGCCTACAAGTCGGCCGCCGAGGGCGATGAAGTGGAATTGAGCGGAAAGGCGGATGGGTACACCCGACCTTCCCCGCCAGGCTCCCTTCTCTCCGTTGAGTCACACCAAACCAGGAAAGCTCCCGAGTCCCCACGGCCGGAGCAATGACAACGATGGGATCAACTATGCGTGCGATGGTGGTCACCGAGTTCGGGAATCGGCCCGTGCTGACCGAGGTCGCCCGCCCGACGCCGAAGGACAACGAGATCCTGCTCCGGGTCCGCGCTGCCGGCGTTTGCCACACTGATATGAAGATCCGCGATGGACTGGTTTCCGAAGTCGACCTTCCCCTGGTACTCGGCCACGAGATAGCGGGCGAAGTCGCGGCGGTCGGTGCAGGGGTCAGCACCGTCTCTGTTGGAGACCGTGGGGTTCCCTACGGGTACTTGACATGTGGCAACTGCCGCTTCTGTCTCGATGGACGGACATCGTTGTGTGAGCGACTGGAACTCCGGTACGGCTTTGGCCCGATAGGCGGCTACTGCGAATACGTTGTCGTGCCGGAGCGCTTCTTCATTCCCATACCCGACAGCGTCAGGTTCGATCAGGCTGCCGTCGCGACCTGCTCGATCGTCACCCCCTACCACGCCCTCATGAAGCGGGTCCGCCTCAGGATGGGTGAGACGGTAGTGGTGGTTGGCGCCGGCGGGGGGGTCGGCTTGCATGCGGTACAACTCGCCCACCGAAGTGGAGGGGAGGTCATCGCAGTAGATGTGGATGCGACGCGTGAGGACGCCGCGAGATCCCAGGGAGCCAGCAAGTTCATGGTTCCCCATGAGGGCCGTTTCGCCGAGGCGGTGCGCGAGCACACGGATGGTCGAGGCGCCGACGTCATAATCGACGTGGTGGCCTCGTCGGCAACCATGTCGGAGTCGATCGAGTCCTTGGGCCTCGGAGGTCGTTTGTGCCTAGTCGGCTACCAGCGAGGGCAGCTCCTGACCGCAATCACCCCGGATGTCGTGTTCCGCGAGATCGAGATCTACGGATCTCACTGGGCGACCCTGACCGACACGATCGAGGTCATCGACATGATCGAACGGGGTCTGATCGATCCCCTCGTCATTCGAGAGTTTCCACTCGAGGAGGCGCCCGCCGCGCTCGAGCTCCTCGCCGTTGGCGGAGGACCGGGTCGCAGCATCCTCACGGTCTAAAGGGGCGGCTTTGCTGTCGAGCCCGGACTGATCGGCTCAGCGCAACTTGGCGATCATCTCGATCTCGACGGGAATGCCCCCCGGGAGCACGGTCGTGCCGATGGCGGCACGTGCGTGGATGCCTGCTGGCCCAAACACCGCTCCGAGCAGCTCGGACGCGCCGTCCATCACCCCTGATGTGTCGGTGAAGCCGGGTGCGCAGTTCACGAAACCCAAAAGCTTGACGATCCGCTCGACCTGGTCCAGTGAGCCCAATGCCGACTTCAGGCTGGCGAGGCAAGACAGTATTGACAGCCGCGCCGCCTCCTTGCCCTGTTCCACGGTCAGATCGCCACCCACCTGTCCTCGCACACTCACCTTTCCGAACTCGTCGAAAGGCCCATGCCCCGCGGTGAACGCCAATCCGTCGACGACGACACATCGCACGTATTGGCCGAGTGGCGGTGGAGGCTCTCCGAGTGTGTAACCCAGTTCGATGATTCGGTCTTCGACCCTCATACCTGACAACCTCTCATTCGTCTCGCACCACCAACTGCCGGGCATCGAAAGCGGCTGGTTCCTTGCCAAGAAGCCTCGACGCGTTCAATCGCCCGAAGAACTCGGCTCCGGAAACAGCGTGGCTGAATAGGTTGACGAATCGCTCAGCCTGCTCCACGTCAGTCCCCAAGCCGTCGAAGATCGCGATGAAGTCGGCTTCCGTCAAGTCGTTGGGGCGCCCCTGGATCATCCATTGGAAGTTGGGCACAAGGTCGAGATCGCGCTTCACCCGAAACCTGGCGAGGGCCTCGTCGAGATCGGATCCCGCCGACTCCGCTTCGAACATGCAATCTGCCAGAAGCTCGGCGGATCGGACCGCGTCACCGATCCCCTGCCCGAATATCGGATCCTTGTGCTGTCCGGCGTCCCCGATCAGAGCCCAACCATCACCGACGGGCTCCCTCACGAAGTTGACGAAGTCGCCCGCGCCCTTGATCGGTTGTAGTTGCGTCCCTGATCGCAGTCGGGGCCCTACTCGGGGGTCGCTGTCCATCGCCTTCCAGAAGTTCTCATCCTTCGCCTGACGAAAGCTGTCGAACTGCGCCTGAGGTAGATAGACGATCGCCATCCAAATACCGGCGTCGCACTCTGCCAACATCGGTGTCCCGCCAACAACGCCACTGTCCCAGATCTCGAACATCGGCTCCGGCTCCGGCCCTGGATCGACGCCCTCCACGTAGGTGTAGAAGGCAAAGTTGATCGGTGACTCGGTGATGTACTGACGAGCGCCGACGACCTTCGCCACCAAAGACCGCCGACCATCGCATCCTGCGACCAGCCTTGCCGATGCCGATGACTCCTTCAACACCCCCCGCTGATCACGACACTCGAACCGGACTCCGGTCACCCGCGAGCCCTCTCGCAGGAGATCGGTAACCCTCGCCCCCTGCTTGGCGGTCACTCCCGGGGTGTTTGCCGCATGGTTGAACAGGGCTTCGTCGAGGAGGATGCGACGAATGCACAGCGAGTAGTCGTGACCTCGAACCGGCCAAAACCGCCCTCGGATGTCGGGCCGACCATCCCGAATCCAGGAGATGCCCCAGAGCTTCACCGAGCCAAAGGTCTGGATTGCTTCCCAGGCGCCGATGCGTTCCCAGATTCCAAACGAGTCGCCGTAGATGACATGTGTGGAGAGGGTGTCTGACGGAAACGAGGTTCGATCCAACAGCAGCACCTTGAACCCCTGGTTGCCGAGGAGACTCGCCAACGTGGATCCGGCAACCCGCCCCCCGACGACAACGACGTCGAATTTCTCCATTGAACGGCGAGTCGCCTGTCAGAGATCCTTCAGTTCGATCGCCACGAAGCGAACGAGCTTTTCATCGGTGTTCTCGAGATCATGGATCATCGGGTCGCCCGCAGTGATATCGCTGAACACGGTCTCGCCAAGCTTGAAATCGAAAGCTTGCGCGGTACCGTCGGGAAATCGCTGAAAGCCCGCCCCGGGGTCGATGCACGTCCAGAAGTACGTCTGGCTGTGGCTGTGAAACGGAGCTCGCTGTCCCGGCTCGAGGCGAACTTCCCAAACCCGGACGTGCTCGTTCTCGAACCAGAGTGTCGTCCCGATGTCGTGGTTGCTCGGGGCTCTCTCCAACTCAGCTCCGAAATCCTCCTTGCTGTAGGTGGTTGATCCTCCGCCACGCATCAGGGCCTCCTGCCATCACTCGACCAGTGTTGAAACGCCGCTCAGTCCTCGATGTAGCCGGTGACTTCGATCTCGAGAAGCCAATCGGTGTGCACCAATGCCCCGACCTCGACTGCCGTGCAAACCGGGTACGGCTCGACGAAGAACTCCCTTCGAACCCATTCGTAGTCGTAGTAGTAATGCATGTCGGTGACGAAGACGTTTGCCAACACGACGTCGGCCATGGAGCCGCCGGCCTGTTCCATCATCGCCTGGATGTTGGTGAGCACCTGGCGCCACTGAGCTTCAGGGTCCTTCTTCGGTGGTGTCATCGACGACTCCCGGATTTCGATGCCCACAGTCTGTTTGGCGTCGTAATCCACCGAAGTTATTCCAGAGAGGAAGATCCAAGGCCCTACCTTGAGGCCTGGGCTCCAAATACGACCACCCAGGCCCGCCTCGTAACCGGGGTAGTAGATGGCCTTCCTTTCGACCATGAGTCCTCCTTCACAATGCCGCCCGGACCGGGCGGCAGCCGACAGTTGATGCGAGCCGAGAGCCTAGGCACGGTTGGCAGCCCCGGTCACCAGACCGATCCGAGGGAGGATTCGAGTTATGTCACTCCGCTTGGTCCATGGGATGGAAGCCGGACGAAGTTCCGATGCCAGGGCTCGAATGGACCGAGGATCAACGTTCATTGACCGAAGCCGCCCAGGCTGTCAAGCTCGGGGAGCCCCAGGTTTGGCCGATTTGGCGGCCGTCGGATCCCAGGCGATCGTCACGTGTTTCGAGCGAGGAGCGAGAGAATTGAGACCAATGCTGCGCGACCACGGGCGATTCCAGTATTCGCCGATCACGGCCAGACCTGACTTCTCATGGCCGGAGGGACGGCGCCTCGCGGTCTACATCGCCGTTTGCGTGGAGCACTTCTCGTACGGTGAAGGGGGGCTCGGGTTGTCGTACTCCCCCGGCATTCCGCACCCGAACACGTATAACTGGGCCTGGCGTGAATACGGCAACCGAGTCGGTGGGTGGCGCCTCTTGGATGTCCTGCAACAGAGTGGAATACCGCCAACGGTGCTCCTCAACACAGCCTGCTACGAACACTGCCCTGAGCTGATCGACGCATACCGCACCGCAGGCACCGAGT
>JBIOVB010000062.1:0-24943 GCA_044867525.1 Acidimicrobiia bacterium
AGGCGGTGGTCGTTACGACGGTCTCGCCGAGTCGCTCGGTGGGCGCAGGGCCCCGGGTGTCGGGTTCGCCTTGGGTGTCGACCGGATAATCCTGGCCACGAGCGCCACCCCACCGACTGAGCTCGACTTGTTCCTGATTTCCGAGGTCGGCCCGGCCCCTGCACTCATTACCGCGTCAGCCCTGCGACGAGAAGGGATCCGCACCGACCTCGACACCGAGGGCCGATCGGTGAAGGCCCAGTTCCGGTCGGCGGCCAGGTCAAGGTCGCTGGTGACCGCGGTTCTCAGGGGACCCGACCAACCCCTCGACGTCAGGGCCGGCGAGGAGAGAGCCGACATCCACCTCGCTGGGCTCGCTGCTTGGGTCAAGGATCGGCTGCCATGAGGTCCCGTCACGCGGCCACGATCGGGACCGGTGACATCGGGAGCAAGGTCACCGTCGCCGGCTGGGTGCAGCGGAGGCGCGACCACGGAGGAATCGCCTTCCTCGATATACGAGACAGCTCCGGCCTGATCCAGGTGGTCGCCGATCCCGAGTCCCATCCCGAGGTTGCTGGGATTCGCATGGAATTCTGCGTATCGGTCACCGGGGAGGTCCGGGCCAGGCCTGAGGGAACCGAGAATCCGGATATGGCCACCGGCACCGTCGAGGTCGGGGTCGAGGAGCTGTCTGTGCTCTCCGCTGCCGATCCCCTGCCCTTCATGATCGACGACCGCACGGAAGTCGACGAGCGGGCCCGCCTCCGCTACCGATATCTGGACCTCCGTCGGCCGCGGATGTCCGCCAACCTGAGAGCCCGGTCTCGTGCCACAGCGGCGATCCGTCGGATCTTGGACGAGATGGGTTTTCTCGAGGTGGAGACCCCAACGCTGGTCAACAGCACTCCCGAGGGGGCGAGGGACATGCTGGTGCCGTCGCGACTCCAACCGGGGGAGTTCTACGCCCTTCCCCAGTCGCCGCAACTCTTCAAGCAACTCCTGATGATCTCTGGCGTGGAGCGCTACTTCCAGATCGCTCGCTGCTACCGGGACGAGGACTTCCGAGCCGATCGACAGCTCGAATTCACCCAACTCGACCTCGAGGGGTCATTCTGGGGACGCGACGATGTGCTTGCCGCGATCGAAAATGTTCTGGTGGCGGTTGTCGAGGAGCTGCGCGGGATCACGGTGCCCCGGCCCTTCCTCCGCCTCACCTGGCAGGAGGCGATGGATCGATTCGGTAGTGACAAGCCGGACCTCCGCATCCAAGCCGAGATCGCCGACTTGTCGCCTGCATTCGGGGCAACCGAGTTTGGGATCTTCAAATCAGCCCTCAGCGAGGGTGGCACGATTCGAGGGCTCAACGTGGGCGCCCAAGAGTGGTCGCGGGCGCGGGCCGATGTCGTCACCGAGCGAGCCAAGGAGTTGGGCGCCAAGGGCCTGGTGTGGATGGTCGTCGAGGAAGATGGCTCGCTGCGCTCTCCGGTGTCCAAGTTCATGAGCGACGGCGAGGCTTCGGCGGTCAAGGAGGCCCTGGGCGCCAGTCCGGCCGACGTTCTCCTTCTGACCGCCGACCGCTGGCGGGTCGCCGTGTCGGTGCTCGGCGGGCTCCGCAACGACCTGATGCGCCCCGATGGCCACGAAGAGCTCGCCTTCCTCTGGGTGGTCGATTTTCCCCTTTTCGAGGAGAACGAGGACGGCTCGATCACGTTCTCCCATCACCCGTTCACCTCGCCGCTCTCCATCGATGAGATGAGAAACCAGCCGCTCCAGGCTCTGTCCAACGCCTACGACGCAGTGCTCAACGGTGTCGAGCTCGGCTCGGGCTCGGTTCGTATCCATGACCCCGAGTTGCAGCAACAGGTCTTCGAGATCCTGGGGATCGACCCGGTCACGGCGCAGTCACGCTTCGGGTGGTTCTTGGAGGCGCTGCGTTACGGGACCCCACCTCATGCCGGGTTCGCCTTCGGGGTCGACCGTCTGGTGATGGTCCTCCAGGGCGAGACTTCGATCCGGGAGGTGATCCCCTTCCCGAAGACCCAAAGCGGCATCGACCCGATGACCGGGGCCCCGACATGGGTGGAGCCCGCCCAACTCGAGGAGCTAGGGGTTGAGTTGTCCGACGCCGCCCGGGCACGCCAGGACGAGGGGTCGGGCTGACCGGCGGGTCGGACATGACCTGTCCCATCTACCGTCCAAGGCGATGAGCGACCTGTTTGCGAGCCGGGCCGACGACCTTGCGTCCCGGTCGGCTCCGCTGGCCACCCGGATGCGGCCCCGGACCCTGGACGAAGTCGTGGGTCAGCCCGCCCTGATGGCGCAGGGAGCAGCGTTCCGGAGGCTCGTCGAGTCCGGCCATCCGGTGTCCATGCTCTTGTGGGGGCCGCCCGGAACCGGCAAGACCACCTTGGCCCGGGTGGTCGCCTCATATGCCGACGCCGAATTCGAGACACTCTCCGCCACCTCCGCGGGGGTCAAGGACATCCGCGAGGTCTTGGCCCGGGCTCGTGGCCGCCTCGAGACCGACGAGCGGCGCACCGTCCTCTTCCTCGACGAGATCCATCGCTTCGCCAAGAACCAGCAGGACGCTCTGCTTCCCGGGGTGGAAGATGGGACCCTGACTCTGATCGGGGCCACTACCGAGAATCCCTTCTTCGAGGTCAATTCGCCCCTGATGAGCCGGATGACGCTCTTTCGACTCGAGCCGCTGGGATCGGAGTCGATCAACGAACTGCTGCAGAGGGCCTTGCAGGACCGGGAGCGGGGTCTGGGGGCGATGGAACTGGCAGCCGAGGACGAGGTGCTCATGGATCTGGCCACCAGGACCGGCGGTGACGCCCGACAGGCGCTCAACGCCCTCGAGGTGGCAGCCCTGCTCGCCGAAGGGGACAGACGGGTCGAGATCGGCTCCGGCGACGTGGGCGAGGCATTGCAGCGGCGAATCGTCCGCTATGACAAGACCGGGGACCGTCATTACGACGTGATCTCGGCCTTCATCAAGAGCGTGCGGGGCTCCGACCCCGACGCATCCCTCTACTGGCTGTTCCTGATGCTGGAGGCGGGCGAGGACCCCGAGTTCATCGCCCGGCGACTGATCATCCTCGCCTCCGAGGACATCGGCCTCGCCGACAGCCACGCGCTCCCGATCGCGGTCGCCGCCGCCGACGCTCTCGCCTACGTGGGCCTTCCCGAGGCCGAGTACCACCTCAGCCAAGCGACTCTCTATCTGGCCACCGCCCCCAAGTCGAACTCGGTGGGGCGGGCGATGGCCAGCTCGCGCCAGTTGGTTCAGGACGGACCGGCGCCGAGCGTACCTCCCCATCTCCGCTCCACCGGCTACCAGGGTGCGGCGAGCCTGGGGCACGGGGAAGGCTATCTATACGCCCACGACTACCCGGGCGGGGTGGTCGAGCAGCAGTATTTCCCCGACGGGGTGCCGGCACGCGCACTGTTCCACCCCGGCGCCGTCGGAGACGAGGCTGAGGTCAGAGCCCGGCTCGATGAGATCGACTCAACCCTGCACCGGGAGGGCCGCGCCAAAGGAGACGGTGCAGAGGACGGATCTCGTTAACCTCGCCTCCCCTCGCCTCAAGCCGGGATCGACATGGACAGCAACCAGATTCGCAACCTGTTCACCTCGTTCTTCGAGGAGCGAGAACACGTCGTTCGGCCTTCGGCGTCCCTGATCCCGATCGACCCCACCCTTCTCCTCACCAACGCGGGGATGGTCCCTTTCAAGCCGTACTTCCTCGGTGAAGAGCCCGCTCCCTATCCAAGGGCAACCACCGTCCAGAAGGTGGTGCGCACCGTCGACATCGACATCATCGGCACCACGCAGCGCCACCTCTCGTTCTTCGAGATGCTGGGCAACTTCAGCTTCGGGGATTACTTCAAGGAGAAGGCGATCCCCTGGTCGTACGAGTTCGTCACCGAGCGACTCGGACTCGAGCCCGAGCGCCTCTGGTTCACCGTGCACGAGACCGACGACGAGGCGGAGCAGATCTGGATCGACTCTGTTGGCGCTCCACCGGAGCGGGTACAGCGAGGAGGCAGGGACAACTTCTGGCAGATGGGGGTCCCCGGCCCATGTGGGCCATGCTCGGAGATCTTCTGGGACAAGGGAGAGGAGTACGGGGAGCCTGGAGGCCCAATCGGCGGCGGGGATGAGCGGTACCTGGAGATCTGGAACCTGGTCTTCATGCAGAACATCCAGGATGAGCCCTATCACGTGATCGGCGACCTGCCGGCCAAGAACATCGACACCGGGATGGGCCTCGACCGTGTCGCCTCGGTGATGCAGGGAGTGCCGAGTGTCTTCGAGATCGACACTACGAAGCACATCCGGGACGTCGCCGCCGGCTACACCGGCCTCACCTACGGCGAGAAGGAGGCCCAGGACGTCTCCCTACGCATCCTGGCCGACCATGCTCGATCGGTGACGTTCATGATCGGCGATGGGGTCATCCCCTCCAACGATGGGCGGGGCTACGTGCTGCGTCGCCTGCTGAGGCGTGCCGTGCGCCATGCCTGGCAGTACGGCGGAGAAGGTCTGGTGTTCCCGACGTTGGTGGCGGCCACGGTGGACGTGATGGGTGACTGGTACACCGAGTTGCGGGAGAAACAGGAATTCATCACCCAGGTGGTCACACGTGAAGAGGAACGATTCCGGCGAACTCTGGAGTCGGGCCATCAACTGCTGGACGCCGAGCTCGGCGGCGACAATTCCGCCTCGCTCCCCGGCTCCACCGCATTCAAGCTCCACGACACATATGGCTTTCCGATCGAGCTGACCCGGGAGATCGCCGCCGAGCGGGGGATCACGGTGGACACCGCGGGTTTCGATACCGAGATGGAAGCGCAGCGGCAGCGGGCTCGGGCCGCGTGGAAGGGTGGGGACGAGCTGGCAGCACTCGACGTCTATCGGTCGGTGCTCGACGTGACCGGGCTCACCGAATTCGTCGGCTATGACGTCGAGCTGGCGGAAGGCCAGGTGCTGGCGATCGTGGCCGATGGCGAAGCGATCGAGCGGGCGGAAGAGGGGCGGGACGTCGAGGTCTTCCTGAGCAGGACGCCTTTCTACGCAGAGTCCGGGGGCCAGGTCGGGGATACCGGTTGGATCCAGACCGAAACCGGGACCGCCCGGGTGTCGGACACCAAACACGCATTGCAGGGCCTTCACGGGCATCGGCTCCATGTCGAGTCCGGGTTCATCGCAGTAGGGCAACTGGCCTCCTCGTCAATCGACTCCCCGCGACGGGAAGCGATCAGAAAGAGCCACACCGGCACTCACGTCCTGCACTGGGGGCTGCGCGACGTGCTCGGTGATCATGCGCATCAGGCCGGGTCCCTGGTCGAGCCAGGCAGGCTGCGCTTCGACTTCTCCCACTTCGCCCAGGTTCCCCGCCAGGAGCTCGCCGAGGTCGAGCTGGCAGTCAATCAGAGGCTGATCGACAACTCGCAGGTGAAAACCACAGTCACCTCGAAGGATCAGGCCGAGGAGATGGGCGCCCTGGCATTCTTCGGCGACAAGTACGGCGACACGGTGCGGGTGGTCCAGGTCGGGGATTTCTCCACCGAGTTCTGCGGCGGCACCCATACCCACACCTCGGCCCAGGTGGGGCCCTTGCTGATCACCTCCGAGTCGTCGATCGGCTCGAACCTGAGGAGAGTGGAGGCGCTCACCGGTCTTTCCGCCTATCAGCGGATCGCCGAGATCACCGCGAGCATGGAACGAGTGGGCGACCTCCTCAACACCGGTTATTCCTCTGCCGTGGAGCGAGTCGAGAGCCTGTTGGGAAGAGTCGCCGGCCTGGAACGCGACGTCGAGACGTTTCGTAGCCAGCGTCGCGGCGAGCTCGCCGCGGAGATGGCCTCCCAGGCGACTCGCATCGGCGATGCCACTTTGGTGGTCGGCGAGGCCGATGACTTGGACAGCGCCTCACTCCGACAGCTGGCGCTTGGGATCAGGGAGCGCACCGGGCCCCGCTCGGCGGTGGTGGTGGGCTCCCGCTCGGGCGGCAAAGGGTCTCTGGTCGGAGTCCTCACCAGGGACCTGGTCGACGCCGGGATCTCGGCCGCAGACGTCATTTCCGAGGCTGCCCGCGAGCTCGGAGGGGGAGGATCCCGCGATCCCGAGTTGGCTCAGGCGGGGGGACAGCACGGGGATCGGCTCTCCGCCGCTCTGGAGCTGGCCCGGGTGGCCGCGGAAAAGGCCCTGGCCTCCCTGTGAAGGTCGCGGCTCTGCCGCCGATCGTCGCGGCTCTGCCGGCTCGGTCGCAGATGACTTTGCCATCTCATAGCCAATGAGCCGGGTACTGGGTGTCGACTACGGCACAAAGAGGGTGGGCCTGGCGCTCTCCGACGGGCTGGGTCTCACTGCTTCACCTTTGACCGTCGTAGACAGCTCGCTGGCCGTGGCCGAGGTGACCAGACTCGCTCAAGAGAACGATGTCGGTACCATCGTCATCGGTCTCCCCACGGGTTTGGGCGGGACCGAGGGCTCTGCCGCCGCCGACGCGAGGAAGCTCGGTGATGAGTTGGCCCTCGCCACCGGGGTCGAAGTCGTGTTTCACGACGAGAGATTCACCTCCAGGATGGCGGAGAGCGCCCTCTTGGAGTCGGGAATGAAACGCCGGGAACGGAGAAAGACCGTCGACAAGGTGGCTGCGGCCATCATCCTTCAGGACTATTTGGATTCTTTGAGATGACTTTCGAGCCAGTTCCCGAGCCTTCTCCATGGTCGCGCGCCGCCAAGGTCGTGGCCGTCGTCGGCCTCGTTGCGGTCGCCGCGGTGGCCATCGTCGGGGGGGCCTCCTACTTGGGGCGTGTGGTCGGGTCGTCAATTGGCTCAGACGACGAGGCCGGCGGACCGGGCACAGTGGTCCCGGGCCAGGAGGTCACGATCGAGATTCCCGCGGGATCCAGTGCCGAGGACATCGGCGCGATCCTCGCCGCTCAGGGGGTGGTGCGCTCGGCCCTCGAATTCGAGGTCGCGGTCCGCAACAACGAAGCGGCGGCGCGCCTCCAAGCAGGCACCTACCCGATGGAGACGCTGATGGACCCTGCGGAGGTGGTGGCGCTGCTGGTGGTGGGGCCGGTGGCGGACGTCTACCGGGTCACGGTGATCGAGGGTTTGCGGGTTCGTGAGATCCTGACCCGTCTCTCCGAGAGTTCGGGTATCCCGTATGCCGAGTTCGAAGACGCGTTGCTCTCCGGTGACGTGTCGACCTCGTTGCGAGAGATTCCGGATGAAGCCGGGCTGACCCACTGGGAAGGCCTTCTCTTTCCCGACACGTATGAGTTCGCGACGAGTGCCGAGCCGACCGACATCTTGCAAAGACTCTCTTCCACGATGGAGCAGAGGGTCGACAGCATCGACTGGACTGCGGCCGAGGCAGCGGGCATCACTCCCTATGAGGGTCTGATCATCGCCTCCCTTATCGAGTCGGAGGCAATGCTCGACGAGGAGCGGCCACTGGTCTCGAGCGTGATCCACAACCGTCTGGCCCAGGAGATGAAGCTCGATATCGACGCCACGGTGCTCTACGCCCTAGGCACCAGGGATCCGGCGGAGTTCGACCGTGAGGTCGACTCCCCGTTCAACACCTATATCGTCGCCGGGTTGCCCCCAACCCCCATCTCCTCCCCGGGCCGGGCCTCACTCGAGGCTGCTGCCGCCCCCGCTGCGTCCGACTACCTGTTCTATGTCCTCTCCGACCTGGAAGGCCACCATGCGTTTGCATCCACGCTCGAGGAGCACAACGCCAACGTGGAGCAGGCCAGGGCCGATGGGGTGCTCCCCTGAGCTGACCTGGGGCTGGCACACTCCTCTGCGATGAGGCCTCTCCATTTCGCCCTGCTCGGCGACCCGGTCGCTCACTCCAGATCACCGGCGATGCATACCGCGGCGTTGAGTTTCATGGGCCTCGAGGGAAGCTACGAGGCTCGCCGAGCCGACGCCCACCTCCTAGCCCGCGCGGTCGACGAGTTGCGGGCGGGAGCGCTCGACGGGATCAACATCACCATGCCACTGAAAGCGGAGGCGGCGGCAGCAGCCGACGACCTTCGCCCGCTTGCTGCCGGCGCCGGATCGGTCAACACCATGCGATCGCGCGACGGAAGGGTCGAGGGTGAGACGACCGATGCGGTCGCCATGAAGTCGATTCTGGCGCGGCCCGAGTTCCAGGTCCCGGCTCCGATCCTCGTCCTCGGAGCCGGTGGGGCGGCCGCCGCCATCATTCAGGCGATGTCGTCGCGCGAGGTCGCGATTTCGGCACGCGACCCGGAGAGGGCATTCGAGCTGTCCCGGAGGCTGGGGAGGGAGATGGCGTTCGTGCCTTTCGGATCTCCGCTGGCGGGCGCCTTGGTGGTCAACGCCACCCCGATCGGGATGAATGCCGAAGATCTGGCCCCGGGCCTCATCGAAGAAGCAAGTGCTCTCGTCGACCTCGCATACGGGCCTAGGGTTCCGCCCGCCACCGAAAGGGCGAGGGCACATGGGCTCCCGGTGGTGGACGGTGTCGAATTCCTCGCCCTGCAGGCTGCGGAGTCCTTTTCGTGGTGGACCGGGCTGGGCGCACCCTTGGCAGCCATGCTGGAGGCAGCCAAAAACGGCTAAAGCGCAGGGCGGGTATGGCCGAAATCGTTGGCAAGGATTTGTCACCCAAGGAGTGAAAAAAGTGGCGCTTTCAGGAAACCTCGGATTCGTGCCTCTCGATGAGGTGCTGCGGCTGCTGACTCGTTCAGATCAGCAGGGCTCCGTGGATGTCTGGGGTCAAGACGTCCGTGGCCGGATCTTCGTCAACAAGAAGGGCATCGGCCTCGCGACCACCTGCGACGACAAGGAACTGCGGCGCCATCTCGTCAACTCCGGCTACGTGGACGAGGCCTTCCTCGCGTCCGTGGACTCGGGATCGTCGACCCTCGCCCCACTCGCCGAGAAAGAAGCCTCCATCGTCGACTTGCTTCGTGAGATGACCGTCGAGAGCCTCTTCCAGATGACGAGCAAGGGCTCTTCGTTCGAGGTCACCGAGTCGGCGACATCGCCCTACGCCAGCCCGCGTGCATTCGAACTGGAAGCAGTTCTCGAGGAATCCCGCCGCCGGTCCCATGAATGGGCCGAGGTGCAGAAGGTCATCTCCGACCTCGACGGGATCATCAGGATGAACCGCGATCTCGGTGAGCAGGACTCTGTGAAGATCGGCCGGGACGCCTGGCGCCTTCTCTGCGAGATGGGATCAGGCGCCTCTGTCCGTTCCATCGCCGAGCGCCTGGGAACGACCGACTTCTGGACGGCGAAGGTGGCCGCCGGCCTCTCCGAGCAGCATCTCCTCGTGTTTGCCGAGAGCCTCGTCGAGGAGCCGTGGTCGGCCCCCATCATCGAGGAGGCCAGAACCGAGGAAGTCGCCCCGGCTGCCGAAGAGGTCGAGCAGCCCGAACTCGTCGCCGAGCGCGTCGAGGAGAAGGTCACCGACGAGTCATGGTGGGTCGAGCCCGAGTCGGACGAGCCCGAGGCCACCCCGGAGGCAGGAGCTGAGACAGATCTCGAGCCCGAGCCCGCCCATCGCGACAGCCGCTTCGGGCAGTTCGCGGCCAAGGTCGAGGCGGCTGACAGTCATGGCCTCGAGCTCGGCTACCAGTCGAACGCCTTTGCCGATCCCACACCGGAGTCGGACGCCTCCGATTCCGGTTATGAGTCGCCCGCGGACTCGCCGGCAGACCTGGAGGCGGTCGAGGAAGACACCGAAGCCTTCCTGGAGAAGGTGTTCTCCCAGCTGGAGTCGAACGGCCAGCCCGAGGAAGAGGGCCACGGCCTGCTCCGGCGTCGCCGGCTCGGCTCCGTGCTCAAGGAAGTCACTGAAGAGAACTGAGAGCCCGCTGCGGCGGATCTCTCCCACTAGCTTGCTCCGGCGGTGATCGAAGTCATCGCCGGAGTTGTTGGTTTTCTGGGTGCCCTTGCGGCCCACGACCTCGCCATCCAGGCCCTACGTGAACTGCCGCTGCGCCCCATGGCCGGCACCTGCCGGCAATGTGGCCACAACCGCGGGTGGCTTGCATTGTCCTGCCAGGTGTGCTCGCAACGGGTCGGCCGCGAGTTGGCGCTTGCCCTGATCGGCGCATCGGTGGGCGTGGCGTTCGCCAACACCATTGGCGCCAACTGGGCGCTGCTCCCGTACCTGGGATTTCTCACCCTCACCCTTGCTCTTGGAGTTACCGATCTCGACGACTTCCGCATCGTGGACCGGCTCAATATTCGGGGCACAGGGGCCCTGGCCGTGGCGCTGGCGCTGGCCTCGCTGGCCGACGGCACGATGCCGGCGATGGGAAGAGGGCTGTTGGGAGCACTTGCCTACTTCGCGGGGAGCAACCTCGTCTTCTTCCTCGCAGGCGGGCGAGGCTTTGGCTACGGGGACGTCAAACTGTCCGCCCAGCTCGGGCTGTTCGCGGCATACCTCTCATGGGGCACCCTGGGTTGGGCCGTGATGATCACCGCGGTCCTCGGCGCGTTGCTCTCACTCGGCGTGCTCAGTGTGGGGCTGGTGGCCAGAGCACGGGCGCGACGCCATGCGAGCGGAGAAGGGTCGAGTGTGAAGGAGGTGATGCAGACCGAGCTCCCCTACGGCCCCGCCATGATCCTTGGAGCCTGGATCTCGATCACCCTCGCCGGGCTCGGAGCTTTCCCGCTCCCGACGTAGCATCTCCCGATGCTCCGCTTCATGACCGCCGGGGAGTCGCACGGCCCCGGTCTGGTGACCATCGTCGAAGGGCTGCCCCGCGGCCTCGAGGTCTCTGTCGACGGCATCGCCGGCGAGCTGGCCCGACGACGACTGGGATTCGGCCGGGGCAACCGGATGGCGATCGAAAAGGACGGGCTGGAGATTCTGGGCGGAGTGCGACACGGGATCACGCTGGGCTCCCCGGTCGCGGTGGTCATCCGGAACACCGAGTGGCCGCGCTGGGCAGAGGAGATGAGCCCGGAACCGGCCCCGGTTCGCAAACCCGTGACCAGGCCTCGTCCGGGTCACGCCGACCTGGCCGGGATGCTCAAGTACGGGACCGATGACGGTCGGGACATCCTGGAACGCGCCTCGGCCAGAGAGACCGCGGCGCGCACTGTCGCCGGGTTCCTGGCGAAGACATTGCTCGGCGCGGTCGGCGTGGAGGTCCTCAGCCACGTCGTCGCCATCGGGGAGTTGGAGAGCCAGGGGCCGACGCCGGGCCCTGGAGACCTCGGTGCGGTCGATGCCAGCCCGGTGCGCTGTTTCGACCCGGAGTCGAGCGCCGGGATGGTCGAGCTCATCGAAGACGCCAAGGAGCGCCGGGATACGCTGGGCGGAGTGTTCGAGGTCCTCGCCTACGGGGTGCCGGCCGGGATCGGATCCCATGTCCACTACGACCGCCGGCTCGACGGGATGCTGGCCGCCGGCTTGATGTCGATTCCGGCGATCAAGGGAGTTGAGGTCGGTGACGGGTTCGAAGTCGCCCATCTCCCCGGGTCGAAATCTCACGACGAGATCGTCTCCGAGGGCTCGAGCCTGGTGCGCCCCACGAACCGGGCGGGCGGGATCGAGGGCGGCATCAGCAACGGGGAGACCATCCGGGTCAAGGCCGCCATGAAGCCGATCTCCACTTTGATGCGCCCCCTACGCACGGTCGACATGAGCACCGGCGAGGCGGCCGAGGCGGTGCGGGAGCGATCTGACGTCTGTGCAGTACCAGCCGCGGGTGTGGTCGGGGAGCAGATGGTCGCCTTGACCCTCGGCGCCGAGTTCCAGCGCAAGTTCGGAGGCGACACCATCCGGGAGTTCACTACCGCCGTCGACGCCTATCGGGAGACGCTCGCCGAACGTCTCGAACGATGACCATGTGGCTCACGGGGATGATGGGCTCGGGTAAGACGTCCGCGGGGATCAAGGCGGCCGCATCGTTGGGGGTCGCGTTTCACGACACCGATGCCGAGGTGGCCCACGAGAACGGGCGCACGATCCGGGAGCTGTGGGAAGCACTTGGAGAGGATGGGTTCCGGGAGCTGGAGCGAGCAGCGGTCTCACGCCTCGCGGGCGCGGACGCGATCGTTGCCACCGGCGGGGGAGTGGTCACCGATGCCCGCAATCGAGAGGCAATGGCGGGCTCGGGGACGGTGATCTGGTTGCAGGCGCCGGCCGAGATTCTCCTGACGAGGGTGGGCGGCGACACTGGCCGGCCGCTCCTCGCCGCAGCCGGCGATCCACTCGTCGTCTTGCGTGACCTAGCCGCCGAGCGCTCGGGCTGGTACGGCTCCTTCGCCGATCACGTGATCGACACCTCGGACCTGACCGTGGACGAGGTGGCCCTAGAGATCGAGGCGTTGTGGAAGGGCTGATCGTTGCCGGTCGCACCGAGGTGATCATCGGGGAAGGCCTGCCGCGGGACCTGTTGCCGGAGCGCTCCGACCGACAGCGAGTCGCCGTCCTCACCCAACCCGGGGCCACCAAGTACGCGCTCGGTATCGCACAGCAACTCAAGGACGAGGGCCTCGCGATCGAGGTGGTCGGGCTTCCCGACCGGGAAGAGGCGAAGACCCTGGACGTGGCAGAGACCGTCTACGAGACACTGGCCCGGCTCGGGCTGAGTCGCCACGACACGGTCCTGGGCGTCGGTGGTGGCTCTGTGACCGACCTCGCCGGATTCGTGGCGGGGACCTGGCTGCGGGGTGTCGAGGTCGTCCACGTGCCCACAACTCTCCTCGGGGCGATCGACGCATCGATAGGCGGCAAGTCGGGCGTCAACCTCGCGGGTAAGAACCTGGTCGGGGTGTTCTGGCATCCGAGCCGGGTCGTCGTCGACGTCGGGATCATGAAGGCGCTGCCAGTCGCATTGCTCCGGGAGGGCCTCGTCGAAGCCATGAAGGTCGGCCTGATCGGGGACCCCGGCCTGTTCGGGGCCATCGAAGACCGCGGAACCGATGTCAACCTCGAAGACGTGGTGCGCAGGGCGGTGGCGGTCAAGGCTCGGATCGTGGCCGAGGACGAAAGGGAGCTCGGAGTGCGAGCCCTGCTCAACCTGGGGCACACGATCGGCCATGCCATCGAATTTGCCTCTCCGTTGTCGCACGGTGAGAGCGTGGGGATCGGGCTGGTGGCCGCGGCCCGGGTCTCGGAGGCCAAATTGGGTTTCATGGAGACCCGTCGCGTCACCGGGTGCATCGAGGGGCTCGGCCTCCCGGTCGAGGTCGACGGCCTGGACCGACAACGGGTGATGGACCTGCTCCGCCACGACAAGAAGCGCGACGGTCAGGGCATCAGGATGGTGCTCTTGATGGAAATCGGCCAGGCGGTGGTGCGGCACGTCGACGGCGACGACATCGACCTCGGCCTGTCCGCCGTTGGTTTGTGATCCGGGTACCGTCCCCGCCGGATCCGCTCTCATGAGACTCATCAGATGATCAGCACCAACGACGTCCGCCCCGGCATGGCCCTGCAGCTCAGCGAAGGGCTGTTCACCATCGTCGAGTATCAGCATGTCAAGCCGGGCAAGGGCAAGGCTTTCGTGCGGATGAAGCTGAAGAACCTGGATACCGGGCAGGTGCTCGACCGGACATTTCGTGCCGACGAGAACGTCGACCAGGCGATCATCGAGCGGCGCGACCACCAGTACCTCTATCAGGACGACCTCGGCTATCACTTCATGAACCTGGAGGACTTCGGGCAGATCGCCCTCAATTCCGGGGACGTGGGCGATGCCAGCGGATATCTGGTGGATGGGATGACCGTCAGCCTCACCCTCTACAAGGGCAACCCGATCGGCGTCGAGCTGCCTGCTGCGGTGGAACTGGCGGTCACCTATGCCGAGCCCGGAGTCAAGGGCGACACCCGGACCGGGGCCACCAAGCCGGTCACCCTGGAGACGGGAATCCAGATCCAGGTCCCTCTCTTCGTCGAGCAGGGAGACCGGGTCAAGGTCGATACCCGCTCCGGTGACTACCTGACCCGGGTATGAGCCGGGGCAAGCCCCAGGCGGTGACGATTCCGGCCCGGGTCACGACAACCGAGCTAGCCGAGTGGACCGGGCGGCCGCTCGAGGAAGTGCAAGCGGTCCTCGCTGCCCGCTCCGAGGCGTCGGCACCGGAGGACGTGATCGGCCCCGAACTCGCGGTCGCCGTGGCTCGGGCCCTTGGCGTCGAGTTGAAGGTCGAGCCCCGGGACCTGGCCTTGGAGACCCTTTACGAATTGGACACCCGTGGTGAAAAGGAGAGCGAGGGCCTGACTGGCCGTGCAGGGCGCCTGGTGGCCGGCGTTCAGGAGCACCGCGAGGAGCTCGATCATGAGATCGAGTCGGCGTCCGATCACTGGAGCGTTGCGAGGATGCCGGTGGTCGACCGCTCGATCCTTCGGTTGGGACTGTTCGAGCTCCGGCATGAGCCCGACATTCCCACGGGAGTGATCGTTTCCGAAGCAGTCCGCCTTGCTCGGACCTACTCCACGGAGCGGTCTGGGTCGTTCGTCAATGGAGTCCTTGCCTCGCTGGCCCGGTCCGCTCGCCCCTCCGGGGCGTAGCTTGCTCCACGCCGGCTGCGGCCGGTAGGCTCAGCTCGCCTTTAAGGAACGGTCCGGTGAGACCGGGAAGGAGCGTGGTGTGTCGGGTTCTCGCGTCGGCGGAGACCAGCCGATGCCCCAGGTGATGGGCGCAGAGGACGTGGAACGGGCCCTGCGCCGCATGGCACACGAGATCCTGGAGCGTCACCGGGGCGCTGAGCAACTCGTTCTCGTCGGAATTCACACCAGGGGCGTGATACTGGCGAGGCGGCTCGCGGAGACGATCGCCGCCTTCGAAGGCGCCAATGTTCCCGTGGGTGAGCTCGACATCGAGCCCTATCGCGACGATCTGGGCACCCGTCTTCCACGTGTTCCGAAGTCGACCATGATTCCGGTGTCGATCAGCGGTCGCAACGTGATCGTCGTCGATGACGTCCTCTACACCGGGCGGACGATTCGCGCCGCTCTCGACGCCCTCTCCGATATCGGCCGTGCCACCAAGACCGAGCTCGCCGTCCTCATCGACCGAGGGCATCGAGAGCTTCCGATCCGCGCCGACTATGTGGGAAAGAACCTCCCCACCAGCCATCAGGAAACGGTCCGCGTTCGTCTCGGCGGAGTAGATGGGGAGCACGGGGTCTGGATCGAACGGATGGCGGTGGCGTGAGCGGCCTGATCTCTCTGCGAGGCATGGATCGTGGCCGACTCGACGACCTGATCGATCGTGGCGAGATATACGCCAAGCAGGTGGCCTCGAGGGATGCACCGGGCACGGAACTCGAAGGTCGTACGGTGGCCACCGTGTTCTATGAGCCCTCGACGAGGACCCGGCTCTCCTTTGAGAAGGCGGCGGCATATGTCGGGGCGCAGGTGATGACCTTCGCCCCGGAGTCATCGTCGGTGGAAAAAGGCGAGTCGTTGAAGGACACGATGCTCACATTGGCCGCTATCGGGTGTGACGTGTTCGTCGTGCGTCATGGATCCCGGGGGACTCCCGAGTTGGTGGAAGGCTGGACCGGGGCTCCAGTGGTCAACGCCGGAGATGGGAGAGGCGAGCACCCGACGCAGGCCCTGGCCGACGTGTTGACCCTGAGACAACATTTCGGAAGCCTTTCCGGCCTTCGCCTCGGCATCGTCGGGGACGTCAGGAACAGCCGGGTGGCCCGAAGCCTTCTCTGGGCGCTCCCGGCGCTCGGCGTCGAGGTCGCCCTCATCGGCCCCGGCTCCCTGCTTCCCGAGGCCAATCCATGGGGAGCGCGCATCTGCACCGATTTCGATGCTGCCCTCCCAGGGCTCGATGTCGTATACATGTTGCGGATGCAGTTGGAGCGCGGTGCCGCGGCCGGGCTCCCCGTGCTCAGCGGTTACCCGGCTCGATTTGGGCTCACCGATGCACGGCTCGACATCCTCCCGGTTGACACAGTTGTGATGCATCCGGGTCCGCTGAACCGCGGGATCGAGCTGAGCGACCGAGCGGCGGACGGCCCGCGGTCGCTGATTCTCGATCAGGTGCGGAACGGGGTCCCGGTGCGGATGGCGGTCCTCGCCGACTGTGTGGTCAACGAGTGATCTTCTTCCAGGGGGCCCGTGTACTCCAGTCCTCCGGCGTCGTCACCACATCGGTGCTGGTCGACGCAGGAAAGGTGGTCACGGTCGGTGAGCTGGAGCCTCCTCCCGGGGCGCTGGTCGTGCAGGCGGCCGGGGCTGTCCTCGGCCCCGGTTTCGTCGACCTCCACGCCCACCTTCGAGAGCCCGGTCAAACCTGGAAGGAAGATCTCGCCAGTGGCTCGGCGGCCGCGGCGGCCGGCGGGTTCACTGCCGTGGTCGCGATGCCGAACACCGACCCTCCGACCGACGACGGCAAGACGGCAGCCCACCTGAGAGCCCGAGCCGATGAGATCGGGCTGGTGGAGGTGGTTGTGGCCGGCTCGCTGACCAAGGCCAGGCAGGGAATCGCCATGGCCGACTTCGATGCGATGTACGAGATCGGGGTGCGGTTCTTCACAGATGACGGGGACTCGGTTGCCGACGCCGGGCTGATGCGCCGGATCATGGCCTATCTGTCCGACTTCCCCGACGTCGTGGTCGGGGATCACCCCGAGGACCGGGCGATAGCCGGGGATGGCCACGTCAACGAGGGGAGGTACTCCGCGACGCATGGGATCGCAGGGCTCCCTTCGGTCGCCGAGGAGGTCGTGGTCTCCCGGGATCTGGCACTCGCCGCGGATACCGGCGCCCGCCTCCACCTCCAGCACCTGTCGACTGCTGCCTCCGTGGAATTGGTGCGACGGGCAAAGGACGACGGGTGCAACGTGACCTGTGAGGTCACTCCCCACCATCTCCTCCTCGACGAGGCCGCCCTGGAAGAGCTCGACTCCAACCTCAAGATGTACCCGCCGTTGCGGAGCACCGAGGATCGCGCCGGATTGGTGGCCGGTCTCATCGACGGTACGGTCGACGCGGTGGCCACCGATCACGCACCACATACGACTTCCGAGAAGGAAGTGCCCTTTGAAGAAGCTCCTCGGGGCGTGATCGGGCTCGAGACCGCGGCGGCTGCGACGCTGCAGGCCCTCGGCGGGGATGTGGAGACTCTGTTCCAGAAGCTCAGCATCGGCCCGGCACGGATCGCAGGCCTGGATCATCAGGGACGGCCTGTCGAGCCCGGAATCGAGGCCAACCTCGTGCTCTTCGACCCCTCCCGAAACTGGAGCCCGGGCAACTTCCGGTCCAAGTCGGCCAACAGCCCGTTCCTGGGGATGGAGATGGAGGGCAAGGTGCTGATGACGCTGCATCGGGGCGTCATCGCATACCAGGAGGGAACCCATGTCTGAGCGACCCAGCCGGGCGCTGCTCTGCACCGCAGATGGCGAGGTGTTCGTCGGCCGTGCCGTGGGCGCGGGCGGAGTGGCCACCGGCGAGGCCGTGTTCAACACCTCGATGACCGGATACCAAGAGATCCTGACCGACCCCTCATATGCGGGCCAGGTGGTGGTGATGACCGCCTCTCACATCGGCAACTACGGGCTGACGCGCGGTGACGATCAGTCCTCCGCCCCACAAGTGTCCGGGTTCGTGATGAGAGCAACCTCGCGGCGGGACTCGAATTGGAGATCCGAGGGCTCCATCGGCGAGTACTTCCACCGGCACGGCGTGGTGGCGGTCACCGACGTCGATACCCGGCGCCTCACCCGCCACATCCGGGAAAGGGGGGCCATGCCGGTGGCGATGGGTAGCGATGTCGACGAAGCCGACTTGTTGGCGATCGCTGCCGCCGCGCCGTCGATGGAAGGCCAGAACCTGGTGTCGGCGGTCACGACGCCGCAGAGCTACCGCGTGGAAGTCTCGGGCGTGGCTCGAGGGCGGATAGTTGCCATCGACCTCGGGATCAAGAAAGACATCCTCCACAACCTCGCCGACCGCGGGTTCACGGTTGACGTGGTCCCGGCAGACACGGATGCGGAAACGGTCCTCGGCCTCTCACCCGACGGCGTATTCCTCTCCAACGGGCCGGGCGATCCTGAGCCGCTCCTGGAGACGACCAGGACGCTTCGCGGCCTGCTGGGCAAGGTTCCCTTGTTCGGGATCTGCCTCGGGCACCAGGTCCTCGGTTTGGCGGTGGGGGCCAGTACCTACAAGCTCGGGTTCGGCCACCACGGTGGGAACCACCCGGTGCGAAGGCTGGAAGACGGGAGGGTGGAGATCACGTCGCAGAATCATGGTTTCGCCGTCGACCTGTGGGGAATGACCGATGCCCCGCCCCCGTCCCGGGAGGGTCTGGCTGGTCCTGACCTGCTCCCGGCCCGGGTCAGCGGCGAGTTCGGCGACCTGGTCCCCACACATCAGAATCTGAATGACGGGACCCTGGAGGGAATGCGGCTCCTCGAGATGCCGGCCTTCTCGGTGCAATACCACCCGGAGGCCGCCCCCGGGCCCCGCGATTCGCGAGGTCTCTTCGACGACTTCGTCGCCTTGGTCGAGGGGCCTGGCCACTAGATGCCTGCTCGTCGCGACCTCCGCTCCATACTTCTCATCGGTTCGGGCCCGATCATCATCGGCCAGGCCTGCGAGTTCGACTATTCGGGCACCCAGGCCGCCAGGGTCCTCCGCTCGCATGGCTACCGCGTAGTCCTGGTCAACTCCAACCCGGCCACGATCATGACCGATCCCGAGTTCGCCGACGCTACGTACATCGAGCCGATCACACCCGATGTGGTGGCCGAAATCATCGCCAGGGAGCAGCCCGACGCCCTGCTGCCCACACTTGGGGGGCAAACCGCGCTCAACGTGGCCGCCGCCCTGGCGCGGAGCGGGGTGCTCGAGCGCCACGGGGTGGAGATGATCGGAGCCGGGCTCGAGGTGATCGAACGCGCCGAAGACCGCGGCCGCTTCAAGGAGACCATGGAGTCGGTCGGCCTCGAGGTGCCAAGGGCCGGCTACGCGAGGTCGATGGCTGAGGCAGTGAAGATCGCAAATGAGATCGGCTTCCCGGTGATGGTCCGACCCTCGTTCATCCTCGGCGGAGGTGGGACCGGGATAGCGGAGGAGGAGGCGAGCTTCATCGAGGTCGCCCGAAACGGCCTCGCCACCTCACCCGTTGGCGAGATTCTCGTGGAGGAGTCGGTATACGGCTGGAAAGAGTTCGAGCTCGAGGTCATGCGGGATCGCAACGACAACGCGGTGATCGTGTGCTCCATCGAGAACCTGGACCCAATGGGCGTGCATACCGGGGATTCGATCACCGTGGCCCCGATCCAGACTCTTTCCGATCGCGAGTACCAGTCGATGAGGGATGACGGGATCGCGGTGCTCCGGGCCATCGGGGTGGAGACCGGAGGCTCCAACGTCCAGTTTGCCGTCGACCCGGCAACCGGGCGCCGGCTGGTGATCGAGATGAACCCGAGGGTGAGCCGGTCGTCCGCCCTGGCGAGCAAGGCGACGGGGTTCCCCATCGCCAAGATCGCAGCCCTGCTCGCCGTCGGTTTCACGCTCGACGAGATCGCCAACGACATCACCGGGGCCACACCGGCCTCCTTCGAGCCCGCTCTCGACTACGTGGTGGTCAAGGCGCCCCGGTTCGACTTCGACAAATTCCCATCCGCCCCGACACGTCTCACTACCTCCATGCGCAGTGTGGGCGAGGCGATGGCCATCGGGCGGACTTTTCCCGAGGCCTTGCAGAAGGCTATGCGCAGCCTGGAGAACGGCCGCGCCGGGCTCAACGCCGATCCCATGGAAGAAAGCCTCGCCGTTCTCGACGACGACGCCTTGGAATCCATGGTGGTGACCCCGTCGCCCTCGCGGGTCTTCGCTGTCGGCGAGGCACTGCGCCGGGGGTGGCCAGTGAACCGGGTGGCCGAGTTGAGCCTCATCGACCCCTGGTTCATCGACCAGATGGCGGAGATCTACGAGGTGAGGGCAGAAGTCGAGCTCTCGGGTCTCGACGACGTCGAGCTGCTCAGAGAGGCCAAACGTTTCGGCTTCTCCGATCGACAGCTCGCTCACCTGTGGGGGATGGACGAGGGAGAGGTACGTACGGCACGACTCGCGGCCGGTGTGGTGCGCACCTACAAGACGGTCGACACCTGCGCCGCCGAGTTCGAGGCGGTGACTCCGTATCTTTACGGCACCTTCGAGGACGAGTCCGAGGTGCTTCCTGCCGAGCGGGAGCGGGTGGTGGTCCTTGGATCGGGGCCCAACCGCATCGGCCAGGGGATCGAGTTCGACTATTGCTGTGTCCACGCCGCCTTCGCCATCGGCGATGCCGGATACGAGACGGTGATGGTCAACTGCAACCCAGAGACGGTCTCTACCGACTACGACACATCAGACCGCCTCTATTTCGAGCCGCTGACGATCGAGGACGTGCTCGATGTGATCGAGGCCGAACAACCGGTGGCAGTCATCGTGCAGTTGGGGGGCCAGACCCCGCTCAATCTCGCTGCCGGCCTATTCGAGGCGGGGGTGCCGATCGCGGGCACATCTCCGGCATCGATCGCCGCTGCCGAGGATCGCGAGCAATTCGCAGAGCTTTGCCGCAGTCTCGGCCTCAGGCAGCCTCCTGCGGGGTCGGCGTCATCGGTGGCCGAGGCCATGGATGTGGTCGACCAGGTCGGGCTCCCGGTAATGGTCCGCCCCTCTTTCGTGCTCGGTGGTCGCCGGATGCGGGTCATCTACAGCGTCGAGGAGCTCGCCGATTACGTGCACGAGATCTATGGGGAGGCCAACCCGGAGCTGACCGGGGCTCCAATCCTGATCGACCGCTTCTTGGAGGCCGCTGTCGAGGTCGACGTGGACGCGGTCTACGACGGAAGTGAGCTCCTGCTCGGCGGGGTCATGGAGCACGTCGAGGAAGCAGGCGTCCACTCGGGGGACTCGGACTGTGTCACCCCTCCTCCGACCATCTCCGACGAGGCCCACAAGGAGATCCTGAACGCCACCCGCGAGTTGGCGTCGGCTCTCGAGGTGAGAGGGCTGATAAACCTCCAGTTCGCGGTCAAGGGGGACGAGGTCTACCTGCTCGAGGCGAACCCCCGAGGGAGCCGGACCGTGCCCTTCATCTCCAAGGCCACCGCCATACCACTGGCGAGGATCGCGGCGAGAGTGATGATGGGGGCGTCGATCGAGGATCTTCGGCGGGAAGGGCTCGTCCCGGCCTCCTACCAGCGCCCCGACTTCGTGGCAGTGAAGAATGCTGTCCTCCCCTGGGATCGGTTCCCCGAGGAGGACTCCGTGCTCGGGCCGGAGATGAAGGCCACCGGGGAGGTCATGGGAATCGGCTCCGATGTCGGGGTCGCGTTCGCCAAGGCCCTTCTCGGGGCAGGGCACGTGCTCCCGTCCCGGGGCAGGGTGTTCCTCTCCTTTGCCGACAAGGACAAGCCCATGGGGCTCGCCGTTGCCCAGGCCTTCACCATGCTCGGGTTCGACCTTCTCGCCACCAGGGGCACCGCCCGGTATCTGCGCCATCATGCAATCGAGGCGGAATTGGTGAACAAGGTGGGCGAGGGACCGCGTGACATTGGCGAACGCCTGGAGAACGGCGAGGTGCAACTGGTCATCAACACCCCGCGCGGGGGACGCGCCCGGTCGGACGGGAGGATGATCCGCAGGGCGGCACGTGGTCACTCCGTCCCTTGTGTCACCACGATCCAGGGAGGCCTGGCCGTTGCGCGCAGTCTGCGAGCAGGGTCGGTCGCGATCAACAGACCGAGGAGCCTCCAGGAATGGCACCAGTCGGTCTGAGTGTGGATTTGGGGCCGCTGCGGCTCAGGTCACCGCTGATCGCAGCGTCGGGCACGGTTGGCTCGGTCTGGGAATGGGCCGATGTCGCCGACGTCGGCGTTTACGGCGCCGCCGTGGCCAAGTCGGTGTCGCCTGTCGCCTGGACGGGGCGAGACGCGCCCCGACTCGCCGCGGATGGGCCGGGGATGCTCAACGGGATCGGCATCCAAAACCCGGGGATCGAGCACTGGGCGGAGGCGATGGCCCCGATCATGGCTGATCTCGGAGTCCCGGTGTGGGGGTCGGCTGTCGGCTCCACTGTCGAGGACTACGCGTTGGTGGCCAAGGGGCTGGTGGCGGCCGGGGTGGAGGCATTGGAGGTGAACCTCTCCTGCCCCAACCTGGAAGATGGGCGGATGTTCGCCATGGATGCCGGTCGGGCTGGAGAGGTAGTGGCCGGGGTGAGGTCGGCCGTCGATGTCGCTGTCGGCGCCAAGTTGTCTCCCAATGCCGATCGGATCGTGGACGTGGCCCGGGCCTGCCTGGAAGCCGGAGCCGATTTCCTGACGCTCACCAACACCGCCCTCGGTTTCGGGGTGTCCATCCAGGATCGTCGGCCCCTGCTCTCGGGAGGAGTGGGTGGGTACAGCGGGCCCGGCCTGAAGCCGATCGCGATGCGCTGTGTGTATGAGGTGGCCACAGCCGTGCCTGGCGTGCCCATCGTGGGATGCGGAGGGGTCACATCCGGGCGGGACGTCGTCGAGTATCTGATGGCGGGGGCTTCGGCGGTCGCCCTGGGAACGGTGCATTTCGCCGAGCCCAAGGCTGGGGCCAGGATCGAACGCGAGTTGGTGCGGGAAATGGCCCGCCTCGGGGAGGCTGAGGTGTCGGGTCTGATCGGCGCGGTTCGCCCGTGGTGAGCCCGATACTGGTCGCGCTCGACGTGCCCGACGCAACGCAGGCGCTGGAACTCGCCGAAGCCCTTTCCCCACATGTCGGGGGATTCAAGGTCGGGCTCGAGCTGCTCATGGGCGAGGGGCCGAGGATGATCGAGGAGATCGGTCGATTCGGGCTCCCTGTGTTTGCCGACGTCAAGTTGCACGACATACCGAACACGGTGATCGGCGCCGCCCGCCGTCTGGGGGCGCTCGGTGCGAGATGGCTGACAGTCCACGGATCCGGTGGCGTGGAAATGATCAGGGCTGCCGTCGATGGGCTCGCCGAGGGCTCGGCTGGCGGAGGCGGGGTGTTGGTCGTCACCGTGCTCACGTCGCTCGACGAGGCGATGCTGAGGGCGGTGGGTGTGGATCGGGGCGTCGGCGGCCAAGTCGCACAGCTCAGCATTCAGGCCGGCGAAGCCGGTGCCGAGGGTGTGGTCTGCTCTGTGGGGGAGATCGCCCGGGTCAGGGGTGCCGACCCCCGACTGACGGTGGTCACACCCGGGATTCGGATGGCGGGGGCGGGCCGGGACGACCAAAAACGCACCGACACGCTGGGGGCGGCGCTGTCCGCGGGGGCGGACATGGTGGTGGTGGGCAGGGCAATCACCGGGGCGTCCGATGTGGTCGCCGCGGCGCGATCGATGTCCCAAGAAGCTGCAGATTTCATCGGCGCCTGAAGCCGACCTGCCCGGTCCCGCGTGGCTATGGTCAGATCAGCCCACAGGGAAAGGGAATGCAGCAGCCACCGCAGTTGACCGACGAACAGCGAAGAGCGGCGCTGGCCAAGGCAGGAGAAGCCAGACGAGCGCGGGCCGAGGTGAAGGAGCTCCTGAAGACGGGCTCCCTCCGGTTGTCCGAGCTCGTGGAGCGCGCCGAGACCGATGACATCCTTGCCGGCCTCAAGGTGGAGCGGGTCATCGCATCTATGCCTGGCACAGGGAAGATCAAGGCCAAGAGGATGATGGAATCCTTGGGCATCGCCGACAACCGACGGCTCAGGGGTTTGGGGGAGAAGCAGAAAGAGGCCCTCCTAGCCGAGTTCTCTTGATGTGAGCGGGAGGCTGCTCGTGGTCTCGGGGCCTTCCGGTTCCGGCAAATCGAGCATCGTCCGCGAGCTTCTCGACCGACTCGACATCGCCTTCTCCGTTTCCGCCACCACCCGCCTGCCCCGCCCCGGGGAGAGGCACGGTGACCACTATGACTTCGTGAGTCTCAAGGACTTCGAGACCATGATCGAAGGTGGAGAGCTCTTGGAGTGGGCCACCTACAACAACCGCTATTACGGCACCCCGAAAGCCGGAGTCGACGCCGCCCTCGTCGAGGGGAGAGACATACTCCTCGAGATCGAGATCCAGGGAGCCCGTCAGGTCCGGGCCAACCGCCCGGATGCCCTCATGTTCTTCATCTCTCCGCCATCCCTCGACGAGCTGGAGCGACGATTGCGGCAGAGGGGCGACACTTCGGCCGCCGATATCGAAGACAGACTCGAAATCGCAAAGACCGAGATGGAGGAGGCCGCCGGCCTGTTCGACCACATCATCGTCAACGATCACCTGGAAAGGGCGGTGGAGGAGATCGAGGGCCTGATTAGGGCGGGTGCTTCGGGTAACCTGTCCACCTCCCCCCAAATGAAGGATCAATGAAACTCGAAGAAGTGATCGACCAGATCGGGAACCGGTTCGCAACCGTCGTCGTCTCGGCGCGCCGTGCCCGCCAGATCAACAGCTATTTCCATCAGCTCGGCGTCGGTTATGGCGAGTTCGTCCCGCCTCAGGTTCACACCTTGAGCCGCAAGCCGCTCACCATCGCCATGGAGGAGATAGCCGAGGGCAAGGTCTCGGTCGATACCGTCGAGGAGTAGAGGCCTTCACATGCTCAGCGGGAGGCGGATCGTCCTCTGTGTCACTGGAGGGGTGGCCGCCTACAAGTCCGCATATCTGGCACGCCGCCTGATCGATGCCGGAGCCGAGGTTCGAGTGGTGCTGTCCGAGTCGGCCACCGAGTTCATCGGCCCCCAGACTTTCTCCGCGATCACCGGGCACCATCCGGTCCAGTCCCTTTTCGACGATGAATCGGTGTCGCCGCACACCGAGCTCGCGCGCTGGGCCGATCTCGTCATCGTCGCCCCGGCCACGGCAGCGACGCTGGGCCGACTGGCATCGGGCATCTCCTCCGATGCGGTGAGTGCGACCCTGCTGGCCACTCAAGCCCCGGTCGTGCTCGCTCCTGCCATGCACACCGAGATGTGGGAACACCCGGCGACCCGGCGCAACATCGAAGTCCTCCGCG
>JBIOVB010000063.1:0-15672 GCA_044867525.1 Acidimicrobiia bacterium
TCCCCAGCGCGGCGATCCACTACAACGCCGGGGGCTGGCAGAGCCTGGGCAGCACCGACGCCAGCGGAACCGTCACCGCCGAGCTCCTCGGAGTCAACACCAACTTCCGGGTCACCCACGGCGGCCAAACCCAACAGAAGACCCAGAACACCGGCACCGACCCCAACGTCACCTTCCAAACCGGCAAGGTGCTGCAGGGGACTGGTCCCCGGGTAGTCGCCTGGTGGGCGGCCGGGTGGCACCCGTTCAGCAACGGCGTCGAGCTGTTGCCTGGCAACGTCACGTTTGACCTCAGCACCGGTCCCAACCAGGTGCACACCGTGGTGGCCGGCTCCACGATCTACGTGCCCATCGCTCCAACCGCCCCGGTGGTCATCGCCTCGGATGAATCGGGCAACGAGGGCGAGCCGGTGACCATCGCTTCGGTCTCCTTCACCGATCAGGAGATCACCCAGACCCACACAGCCACGATCGATTGGGGTGATGGCTCCGCACTTGAATCCGGGACGGTGAGCCAGAGCAACGGCCTGGCCGGCACCGTCACCGGCAGCCATGTCTATGCCGACGACGGCGGGTACAGCGTCGAGATCTGTGTCAGTGACGACGGCGACCCCGACGCGGAAGGCTGCGATACCCTCCAGGTCACGATCGCCAATCTGGCTCCGCAGGTCATCATCGTCGGCGTGCCGGGCGCGGGCGCAGAGGGAACAGCAGTGTCCTTGTCGGCATTGGCCACCGATGCCGACGTCATCACCTTGTCGTGGAGCGCATCACTCGACGGATCGCTCGTGGCAAGCGGATTCGAGCCCGACTTCACCTTCCTCCCTATTGACGACGGCACCTACGAGGTGTCGCTGACCGCCGACGACGGCGAAGGCGGGATCACGACCACCAGCGGTCAGGTGACCGTGACCAACCTGTCGCCGGTGGTAGTGATCACCGGGATCCCCGACTCGGCAATCGAGGACCAGCCCGTGATCCTGGGATCGATCGCATCCGACGCCGGGGTCACCGATGTCCTCAGTTACGGCTGGACCGTGTCCGTCGACGGCGCGACGGTGGCCGCCGGGTCCGGAGCCGGAATCTCGTTCACACCGGATGGTGCGGGCAGTTATCTGGTGACTCTGACAGTGCTCGATGGAGACGGAGGCTCGGCACGAAGCGAGGTCGTCATCGAGGTGGGCGCCTCCGCCCAGCCAGACCCCGATCCGGAGCCGGACCAGGAGTCGCCGGCACCGCCCGCGAAGGAGCCGCCACCGCCCCAGGAGCCAACGCCGGACCCCAAGCCATCGACAGACTCAGCCGATGACAATCACGAGAGCGAGACCCCGCACCTGGCATCTTCGAGCGTGGACGTCTCAGGGACTACCGATCCCGACATCCTCGGGATGTTGCATCCCACGGCACAACCAGCTACCGAGCCCGAGCCAACCGATGTCGGGAGCGCAGGTGATGAGAGCCGGGTCCTCATAGGTCCCGATATGGTCATGAATCTCGCGCTGGTCTCGGTGCCGGAGCCCGCCGAGGGATTCCCGGCCCTTCTGACGACCGCTCTCTACTTGAGCGGCCTCCTGCTGTTCATCCTGATCACACGTCCCGTGGGCGACTCAGAGGTCTAGCGCCAGTTAGGTTCACGTCGTGGAAGCCGTGGGGATCATTGCCGGCTCCGGCTGGGCATCCGGCATCAACCTCTACTTGGTCACCCTGCTCCTCGGCGCCTCCGGCCGCCTCGGGTGGAGTGACATCCCCGAGGTCCTGCAGAGGACAGACGTCATGGTGGTTGCCGGCGTCTTGTTCGCCCTCGAGTTCGTCGCCGACAAGATTCCCTACCTGGACAGTGTCTGGGACGCGATCCACACCGTGATCCGCCCATTGGGTGCCGCCGCATTGGGAGCCGTCGTTGCCGGTGACTCGAACAGCATCGGTGCAGCTCTGGGAGCGACAGTGGCAGGGGCGCTCGCTCTCGATGCCCATGCCGCCAAGGCGACCACCAGAGTGGTGGCCAACACCTCACCGGAGCCGGTGAGCAACATCGCTCTCTCCGTCGGGGAAGACGTCGGAGTCGCGCTTCTCGTCGCACTCGCCATCACGTTCCCGGTGATCACCGTGATCGTGGTCGGGATCCTCGTGGTCGCTGCCACGGCGGTGACGATCATGCTGTGGAAGGTGGCGCGACGGGCGTGGCGCAAGGTTGGCGTCTGGCTCGGCTCCGGTGCCGAGGTCGAACCGGGTCGGTCCCCCTAGCAATTGGTCGCCTTTTGCCCGCCAACCCCTAGATTCTCGGACTCATGACTGAGCCCATGGTCGACGGGCAGTTCCCGGAGTCGAGTCAGGGAACCACAGCGTTGGTGCTCGGCATCCTCGGGGTCGTCGGCTGTTGGATCCTGGCGCCGATCGCCTGGTGGATCGGAAGGAAGGAGGTCCGGGCTATCGACGACGGGCGCCGCCCGCCGGAGAACCGGGGCAACGCCCGGGCCGGCCAGATCCTCGGCATCGTCGGGACAGCCCTGCTCGTCCTGGTCGTCCCGGTGGCAATCGTGGCGGTCTATCTCGCGGATGTGGAGCGCAACGAAGAGGGTCAGATCACCGAGGAGGGGACACTCTCGGTTTTCGACCTCGAGGTGGGCGATTGTGGTGACCTCCCTGACCTCGAGGTCTACCTGTCGGTGACTGTCGTGCCATGTGATCAGGGCCACGAATTCGAGGTCTACGCCATATCCAGCTTTCCCGACGCCTCGGGCACCGCCTATCCCGGAGACGAGACAGCGGCGGGCTGGGCCGACCAGGAGTGTTATGCCTCATTCGCCTCCTATGTCGGCATCCCCTGGGAGGAGTCACCAGACCTCACCTACACGTACCTCTACCCGACCGACGAATCCTGGGCCGAGGACGACCGGGAGATCCTCTGCATGTTGACTCACGTCGACGAGGGCACGGCGCTCACCGGCTCAATGGAGGGCACGGGGATCCCCTCCTCCTGACCCGGGCTCGACGGCTAGTCGATCAGTTCGACCGGTAGAGGCTGAAAGCGCCAGACGGCCCCGTCGGAGACGATCCTCCCGAAGCCGGGCCGGGGATAGTGGCCCGACGCCATCGGGACCCGGCTCTCGGCGAGATCAGCAAGGAATCCGGCCCTGGTCTGCGCCGCCTCTCGGGGGTCGACGTCGAGTCGCACGCTCCACTCCGGGTGGGTGCATTGCACCGGGTTGTGGATGACGTCGCCGCTGATCATCACCGAGCGCTCATACCCGCTTACCAATATCGAGGTATGGCCCGGGGTGTGGCCGAAGGATTCGACCATTGTCACCCGGGGAAGCACCTGCCTCGCGGAATCGACGATTCGCAATGCGCCGGCCTCCTCCAAGGGCTCGATGACTCCCATCACGTTCGGAGACCGCTCGTTCTCCCCGCTGCGCCAATACTCGATCTCTCGGGCAAGCGTGTGGACTTCGGCGTTGGGGAAGAACGGCTTCTTTTCCCGATCGAGGTCACCGAGGATGTGGTCGGGATGGAGGTGAGTGTGAACCACCGCACTCACCTCTGCAGGCTGGATCCCCAGCCGATCCAGGGCTTCGGGCATGTGCCCCGCCTCGCCACCGGGGATCTCCGGGGCATTCAGGCCGAACCCGGTGTCGATCATGACAAGCTGTTTCCCATCATCGAAGAGAAAGCAGCCAAAGGACGTGGGCAACAGCCCTTGGTCATCGAGATGTTCCGGATGGTTCTCCCAATCCTCCGGCGTCCCTGCGACGAACCATTGGTGTGGATCCCTCGTGCCCCAACCATCTGCGATCGCATACAGAGTGGCGGAGCCGAGATCGGTTCTCCAAAGCATTGCCCGAGCGTATCGGGGCCGAGTATCGGCTTCAGAGATAGAGGCCGGTCGTAGGCTCGGTCTTCCTTTCATCGACCACGGGGAGTCTGGCCAGGTCGTCGAGCACCGAAGCCACGAACCGACGCTGCTCGCGCTTCTGACGAGCCGAATCGAGACCCTCGTCCATTTGCTCTCTCACCTTCGCCAATTGGGCCAGGCGTTGTTCGAAGGTCTCCTTGGTGGTCCGCAACGCGAGCTCCCACATCACTATCCGAAGCAGTGTCTCCAATTGCTCGTTGGTGGCGCCGGCTGCCGCATCGGCACCCTGACTGGTATCCATCTGAAAATCGCTCATTGCTTACCTCCGGGCGAGAAGAGGCCGCGGTGGCTCCTCAGATACGCCGATACCATCCCTCCCGATGTCCCCCTCCACGATCCGGAATGTCGCGCTCGTCGCGCATGTCGACCACGGCAAGACCACTCTGGTCGACTCGATGCTCGGCGCCGCCGGGGTGTTCGCCTCCCACGAGGAGCGGGTGGACCGGGTCATGGACTCCTCGGACCAGGAGCGGGAGCGGGGAATCACCATCCTCGCCAAGGCAGCCTCGATCCAGTGGGGCGATACCCGGATCAACCTGGTGGACACTCCGGGTCATGCAGACTTCGGTGGCGAGGTGGAGCGGGCCCTGGCAATGGTCGATGGGATCCTGTTGCTCGTCGATGCCGCCGACGGGCCGATGCCCCAGACCAGGTACGTCCTTTCCAAGGCCCTTGCGCTCCATCTCCCCGCCGTGGTGGTGATCAACAAGGTGGATCGCTCCGATGCCCGGCCCGATGCGGTCGCCGACGCCGTGTACCAACTCTTCTTCGATCTCGACGCCAAGGACCATCACATCGACTTTCCGATCATCTCAACTGACGCTCGCAATGGCCGGGCGATGGCAGGGATCGGGGTGCCCGCGGAGACCGCAGGGCTGGACGCTCTCCTCGACGCCATAGTGGACACCATCCCCGCCCCCGGCGGCGACCCGTCTCGTCCCCTCCAGGCGTTGGTCACCAATCTCGACGCCTCCGACTATCTCGGCCGCCTCGCAATCGGCAGGGTGGTCGAAGGGACATTGAGGCAGGGATCACAGGTGGCGCTGTGCCACGCCAACGACGAAGAGCCACCGATCCGTCGGCGGCTCACGAGCCTGATGGGCTTCAGCGGCCTTGGCCGCAGCGACGTGGACGAGTGTGTCGCAGGCGATCTGTTCGTAGTCGCCGGGTTCCCAGAGGTCGAGATCGGTGACACGCTCGCCGATCCCAACGACCCGTTGCCTCTCCCCCGGCTCCTGGTCGATGAGCCGGTGCTCAAGATGACGTTCGGGGTCAACACCTCGCCGCTCTCCGGGCGGGACGGGAATCTCCTCACATCGCGACAGATCCAGGACCGGCTCAGGCGTGAGGTTCTCGGAAATGTGTCGATCCGGCTCGGTCCCACCTCTTCTCCAGAAATCCTCGAGGTTGCCGGACGCGGCGAGCTCCAGCTCGCGGTCCTCATCGAATCCATGCGACGGGAGGGCTTCGAGCTCCAGGTGAGCCGGCCCGAGGTGGTGATCAAAGCGGTCGACGGCGCCCCCCATGAGCCGGTGGAGCGGGCAGTGGTTGACGTGCCTGATGAGTATGTCGGTGCCGTCACCCAGGCGGCAGCGCCACGCAAGGGAACGATCCTGGAGGTCCAGCCCGGCGATCCGGGTCGGACGATCATCACCCTCACCGCGCCGGCTCGTGGGCTACTCGGCTTCCGATCACTCCTGATGACGACCACCCGTGGCACTGCATTGATCCACCAACACCACGAGGGATGGATGCCGTGGGCCGGTGAGCTTCCGCACCGAATCGGCGGTGCCATGGTGTCGGACCGGCAGGGGACCAGCACCGGATTCGCGCTGGACAACTTGCAGAAGCGAGGCGAGCTCTTCATTGGCGGCGGGGAGCAGATCTACGAGGGGATGATCATCGGGGAGGCCTCGCGTCCCGAGGAGATGGTGGTCAACCCGGCCCGGCCCAAGCAGCTGACCAATATCCGCACCCATGCCTCGGACGAGGCGATCAACCTGCGTCCTCCGCGGCGACAGACATTGGAGACCGCGATCGAATGGATCGCTGACGACGAGCTCGTCGAAGTGACCCCGACGGCGATCCGGGTTCGCAAGCGGTTGCTCAGCGAGCCCGAACGACGCCGGTTGGGGAAACAGGCCGTCTCCGGGCGGTCGAGTCGATAGGTCTGTCGCATGAATAGGCGCGCTTGTCGCATCATGCGACGGGCCACTAGATATGGGCTTCTGAGGTGACCGGCTCCCGGGGCCTCCGCAGAGCGCCGATGTAGACCCCAGCGAGGACAAGCAGCCCTCCTATCAGGACATCGATTCCGATCTTTTCATCGAGGATCCAGGAGGAAAAGACCAGCGTGATGGGCGGGAGGAGGACGAAGTTGTATGCCGCGCGGGACGCCTCCCACCGCTTCAGGACGAACACCCAGAGTATGAAGACGATGCCCGACCCGATGACGACCATGTAGGCGAGTGCAATCCAGGTCTCCTGCATCGTGGGGAGCACAAAGCTGTCTCCCACCAGCCATGAGCCCAGGAACAGGATCCCGGCGCCGACTGTCATCCCAACCGCGTTCAACGACACCGGATGCTGCGGAGGGAAGATCCGGACCAGCACCGCCCCCTCGGCAAGACAGAACGCAGCGCCAAGTGCGGCGAGCAGGGAGGCGGGAGAGATGGCCGCACCGAGCGCAACGCGGGACATCGACACCACTCCGACCAAGGCGACCAGCGCCCCGATGATGGCGGGGACGCGGAGCCTCTCCTGTCGCTGCACCACAGCCAGGAGCAGGGTGGTGAGCGGGATGATCGCGAGCAGTATCTGGAGGAATCCCGCCCCTAGTTCCACCAACGCGTAGAAGAGGCAGGCGAAGGCGAGCCCGAAATTGAACACGCCGTAGAGCACGGCACCCAGCAGGGCCCTCCCCCTTGGAAATGAGAGGCGAAGGATCGCCATCACTGCCAGCATCAACCCGGCGGCCAGTGTGAAGCGAAGTGTGGCGCCCCACAGTGGGTCGAGTTCCAAGTTGCTGAACTTGACGCTGATCGGGTTGCCCGCCGATAGGGTGGCGCCGACGAGGAAAGCGATGAGTGTCCCCCTGCCCCTCGCTTCGTCCATCGAGCGCAGAGTACCGGCTGGCCGGGTGCCGACCTGTCACCAGGTCAGAGGTTCATCCACCCAGCACCCTGCGGTCGATCCCGGGTAACCGGGTGTTCTCGCCCCCCTCTTAGGTTGCGGTCATGAGGGTTTGCCCAACCACCACGCAGGGTAAGCGGGGTCCCAGGGCACCTGTCCGCAACGAGGAGGACCACCGTGTCACGTTCCCGCTCCAGGATCGGCCATCTCGTCGTAGTCGCAATGCTGGCTTCGATCGTCCCGTTCGGTGCCGCACCGGCAGTCGCCGCCACCACAGATGTGATCATCAATGAGTTCGACGCCGACAACGTGTCGACAGACGGCGCCGAATTCATCGAGCTCTATGACGGCGGGACGGGGGCCACGAGCCTGACCGGCCTCGCCCTGGTCTTCTACAACGGCTCCAACGACCTTTCGTATCAGTCATTCGACCTCGACGGGCACAGCACCGACAGCGACGGCTACTTCGTGCTCTGCGGGAACGCCGCCAATGTCCCCAACTGCGATCTGGACGTGATCCCGGACGCCGATCTGATCCAGAACGGCCAGGATGCTGTCGCCCTCTTCTTGGGCGACGCCAGCAGTTTCCCCAACGGCACCCCGGTGACCACCAGCGGTCTGCAGGATGCCGTGGTCTACGACACCGCAGACCCCGACGATCCCGGGCTGCTGGCACTGCTCAACGGCGGACAGCCCCAGGTCGACGAGAACTCCGGGGGCAACGGGACCATCAACTCCAACCAGCGCTGCCCCAATGGGAGCGGAGGCGCCCGGAACACAGCCAGCTATGCCCAGTTCGCCCCCACCGCCGGGGCAGTGAACGCCTGCGCCGTGGCACCGGTCGCCCGGCTCATCCACGAAGTCCAGGGCTCGGGGACCTCCAGCCCGCTGGCAGGGACCTCGGTGATCGTCGAAGGCGTGGTGGTTGGCGACTTCCAGGGCCCATCGAGCCTCAACGGCTTCTTCCTGCAGGAAGAGGACGGGCATGCCGACGCCGATCCCGCCACCTCGGAGGGTGTGTTCGTCTTCGACTCCGGCTCCGGTGTCGCGGTCAGCGCCGGAGACGTGGTCCGGGTCACCGGCACCGTGGTCGAGTTCAACTCCCTGACAGAGATCTCTGCAGTCACTGCGGTCGTGGTTGTGCCTCCCGCCGACCAGACGACTCCCGCGTCGGTGACCCCGTCACAGGTCAGCCTGCCGGTCGCATCCCTCGACGATCACGAGAGATTCGAGGGCATGGCCGTGGAAATCGGCCAGGACCTCTACATATCCGAGTTCTTCAACTTCGACCGCTTCGGAGAGATCGTGCTCACCACGGAACGGCAGTACCAGCCGACCGCTCTCTTCGAGCCGGGGTCCGCCGCCGCATCCGACCTGGCCGCGGCCAACATCCTGGGTCGGATCACCCTCGATGACGGGCGGAGCACGCAGAACGCGGATCCAGCGATCCACCCCAACGGTGCCACCTTCGACCTGGGCAATCTGTTCCGGGGCGGTGACTTGGTCAGCGGAGTCACCGGAGTAATGGACTTCGCCTTCGGCCTGTATCGCATCCAACCCACGCAAGGAGCGGATTACACGCCGGCCAACCCGAGGCCATCCCTTCCGGACGTGGGGGGCCGGCTCCAGGTGGTCGGGTTCAACGTGCTCAATTACTTCACCACGATCGACACCGGGAACTCGATCTGCGGACCGCTCGCCGACCAGGAGTGCCGCGGCGCCGACAACGCCGAGGAGTTCACCAGGCAGCGCGACAAGATCGTCGCCGCCCTCGCCGAGATAGATGCTGACGTGGTCGGGGCGATCGAGATCGAGAACCACCCGACCGACGCTGCAATTGCCGACCTGGTCGCCGGCCTCAACGATGCAACAAGCCCTGGGAAATACGCCTACGTGGCCACCGGCGCCATTGGCCCCGATGCGATCCGAGTGGCCTTCATCTACCAGCCGGCATCGGTCACGCCCCTGGGCACCCACGCAGTCCTCGACAGCGACGAGTTCATGGACCCGAACAACCTCGGTGGGGCCCAGAACCGCCCTGCACTCGCCCAGACATTCGAGGAGAACGCGACCGGCGAGGTGTTCACGGTTGCAGTGAACCACCTGAAGTCGAAGGGCTCGGAGTGTGGCACCGGGGACGACGACCCGGTCCAGGGCAACTGCAACCTGACCCGCACGCTCGGGTCTCGGGTGCTTGCCGACTGGCTGGCTTCCGATCCGACCGGAAGCGGAGATGAGGACGTACTGATCATCGGTGACCTCAACTCCTACGACAAGGAAGACCCCATCGATTCATTGGTCGCCGGAAGCGACGACACCACGGGGACCGCAGATGATTTCACGGACCTGCTCCTCTCCTTCGAAGGCGAGCTCGCCTACTCGTATCTCTTCGACGGCCAGCTCGGCTACCTCGACTACGCCATGGCCAACCAACCATTGACCGATCAGGTGACAGGGGCCGCCTCCTGGCACATCAACGCCGACGAGCCGGACATCCTCGACTACGACACGCAGTTCAAGCAGCCTGCCCAGGACGCCCTCTACGAAGCGAACGCCTACCGGTCCTCGGACCACGACGCGGTCCTGGTGGGCATCGATCTCGACCAGACCGCGCCGGAAGTGCAGGCTCGTTTCAGGCGGATCGTGTCCCTTCCCAAGCTCGGGATCTTCGAGGTCGACTACTCCTGCGAGGACAACATCGACCCCGAGCCGGCTTGTGTGGGCGACATCAACGGGATCCCGGTCGGAGACGGCCAGCTGGTGGTCCTGGTCAAGGCTCCAGGCCGCCCCTCACATCACAGGATCGGCTCGGTTCTCTACATCAAGGCGCCGAGCTTCACGTTGACCGTCACCGGGACCGATGACTCCGGCAACCAAGCGACGGCCACGGCCGCACCCTCCTTCTGATCAGGGCGGCTCGGGGAAATAGGGCTTGCCTTCTTCGTTTTTCGCGTTCGAATGTCGAGTGACAAGTCGAGTGCTCCCCCAAACTTGACACAACAGTCTCGACCCCCCGTGATCCCCGGGTCGTCGTAGAGCCAGAGGAGCAACACTTGGCACGTTCCCGTTCCTCCAGACTCGGCCTGCTGCTGGTTGTCAGCATGCTGAGCACGTTGGTGCCGTTGGGCGCCTTTCCAGCCGCGGCCACAGAGGGTGAATTGTTGATAACCGGCGTGATCCAGGGCCCGAGAAACGGTGCCAACCCCAAGGCGGTCGAGCTGCTCGCGGTGACCGACATCCCCAATCTCAACCTCTACGGCTTGGGCTCGGCGGACGACGGCGGTGGCAGCGACGGACAGCAGTTCACCTTCCCGGTCGGCTCCTCGGCGAGCGCCGGCGAGTTCATATACGTGTCGCTCGAGGGCACTCAATTCAGCAACTTCTTCGGATTCAGTCCCGACTACCTGACGACGGCGATGAACGTCAACGGCGATGACGCCATCGAGTTGTTCGGGAACGGGCAGGTCATCGACGTCTACGGGCAGATCAGCGTCGATGGCACCGGCCAACCCTGGGAGTATGCCTTCGGTTGGGCGTACCGGGTGAGTGGCACCGGCGCAGACGGCTCGACCTTCGTCCCCGGCAACTGGCAATTCAGCGGAGCCGGTGCCCTGACCGGAAGCACGTCGGTCAACGGGAACCCGGGCCCCCTGTTCCCGGTGGGGAGCTATGGAGCCACGCCCCCAAGCACGACGACCACGAGCACGTCGACTACTTCCACCACCTCGACTACTTCCACCACCTCGACCACGTCGACCACGTCGACCACTTCAACGACCTCAACCACAACGACCACGATGCCGACTACCACGACGACACAACCGGAGCCGCCTCCCCCACCACCGGATGGCGACACGAAGCCGCCCAAGGTCTGGGCAGAGCTGGAACGTCAATGGACCGGGCACGATCGTGGCTGGTTCAAGGTGGACTACGCCTGCGCGGACCGGGTCGACCGACATCCAAAATGTGTCGCCACCCTGAACGGGATCAGGGTCCGTGACGGGCAGAAGGTGCACCTGATCAAGACCGACGGCCGCACCGGGGCATATCGATCCCATGGCATCCTCTACATCGAGGCTCCCAGTTTCCAGCTGGTGGTCACCGGGACCGACGACGCCGGCAACAGCGCCGCTGCCACGGCGGAGCCGTATTTCAGGGCGCGCCGCGCCCACCGCTGGTGGTGCTGAGCGTCAGGGAGTGACGTTGTAGGCGATGCTGTCGGGCACCAGCCGGCCCTCGACATAGGGAAGGGGCCCGTCGGCGAGGTGCCAGACGGCTGACATCGGGCCTGGTATCGGACGGTCGACACCGGACAGCCAGATGGGTGCCGGTGTGCTCCACTTGGCCCGGACCAGGCCACCCGGCAGGTCGGCGAACCGGTCGGTCGTGCTGAAGTCAACAGGCGCACCTCTGTCGTCGATGAGCACCCTGGCTGTGACATGCCGACCCGAATCCTCTAGAACCACATCGAAGGTGTCGCCGTCGACACCCTCCCACGTGGTGTTCTCCCCGAGGAGAAAGGTCGGGGCGAGCAAGATCGCGTCGTTCAGGTAGGTGCTCAGCTCGCTGACGTCGAATTCGTCGCCTCGACCATCCGCCACGTTGAACAAGCCCATCAGCTTGCCGTGCATGACCCCGCGGCCACCGAGATAGCTGTCGGTGCCGCTCATCGAGAAAACCTTGGCCACTTTCAACCTCATGGCATACAAACGCCCGAGCGGGAGGGCCGAGTTGTATTGCCACGCCTCCGCCGGCATCCATTCCGAGCTTGGGCGAGGCCGGAACCGACCAACGAAACGGGCACGGAACGACCAGTCACGAGGGCGTCCCACGACACCCATGAATCGCATGTATCGCTGCACCGCTTCTGGCAATCTCGCCAGATCGCGATCGGTCACCATCTGGTTGTCGCCGGGGCCGCTGGGAAATCCGGCAGCAGCCGCCTCGCGTCGGAATCGGCGATAGAGGCCTCTGGTCGGCTTCGGGAAAGCAGCGCGGCGAGCCCGGGCACCGGAGGCCGCTTGGCCGCCATCACCGCTCATTTGATTGCTCGAGGAGACACGGGAGGATGAAGACTCGCACCTTTTCTCGAATCAGTGTGGCATCGCCCGATCATGGGCAGGGATGGGTCAGCCGTCGACGATCCCCATGGTCGCCAGCAGGCCAAACGCGACGATGCCCCCGACCAGGGCCAGACCGGCCGCAGCCCACACCAGAATCTTGACGACCCTGTCCGCCGTGGCGGCGCCCGCGGCCACCGGGGGTGCTCCGGAGCCGGCCTCGGCCCGTCGAGCTCTGCGCACCGTGGATCCAAATACCAGCCCGACCACGGGCACCACCCCGAGCGTGAGAGCGTGTGCCACTCCCATCACGAAAAGGAAAGTTGCCAGACGGTCGACAAAATCGCCGACGCTTGCCTCCAATACCAGCATCCGGTGAGGCTCGGCGAGCTCGACGCCCATCAGTACCCACCCTGTGAAGAACAGGTAGAAGGCGACATCGAAGAGGTCGAGAAAGCGGGCAGAAGTCTCGGTATTGAATCGAAAGGCATCCCTCACGTAGATCTTCCCGAATCTCCGGATCGAGGGACCGATGGTGACCATCACCGCCAGCTGAATGCCAACCGTGAGCAGCTCAAGGGACCAGGCCGGGACCACCAGCAGCCCGCCCTTCCCCCTCGATACGGTGACGGCCAGCAAACCAGCCACGAGCAGCATGGCCCCGATCACCCCGGCCACCGCGCTTCGCATCCTGCGGCGATGAGCTGCGTCCTCCTCGATGCTCCGTTCGACACGGGCAAAGAGGTCGGGGCTCGGCTGGTAACCATCGGCCTGATGCAGAGTCTCGGCGAGTAGCCGCTCCAGGCTCATACCGCTTCCTCCAGAAGCACTGAGAGTGCAGCCATCCCGCGCTGAGTGTGGGTCTTCACGGAGTTCGGTGAGATCTGCAGCGTCGCGGCGATCTCGGTCTCGGAGAGCTCCATGTAGAAGCGAAGGACCAGGCAGTCACGTTGCCGGGGAGACAGGGACCGCAGCGCATCGAGCACTCGAGCCTGGCTCTCGGAACGCACTACCTGCTCGTCGGGCTCCTCCGGGAGCTTGCGGTCGGTCAGCGCATCCTGGTGGCGGAGCGAGAGCAGGCCGCGACGGTTGTGGTCACGGGCCAGGTTGAGCACGATCGACCTCAGGTACGCCGGGGTCTTGGAACTGTCGCTGATCCGGTGCGCCGAGTGAAAGAGCCTGATGAAAGCCTCCTGCACCAGGTCCTCAGCCGCGGTCCGATCATCGGTGAAGAGACGGGCCAGACGAACCAGGGAGACCGCCTCCTCCATGTAGAGCCGCTCCATGAGTGCCCGACGATCGGTCTCCTCGGGGGTCCAGACCTTGCCCGGATGATTTATGGCCTCAGCCCAGTACATGGTCAGTTCATCGCGGGCGGTGTGTCCTCTTCGAGTTGCCGCGTCAGCCCGAGGAGCCTCCCGACCAGGGGAAGGCTGAGCACGTTCAGACCATGGAGAATCCCCATCAGGAGAAGCATGCCTCCGATGCGAAAGATCTCGACCTCGAGCTGCTCCCCTACCGAGGTCCACTCGTCGGTGAAGCTCGCAGTCAACAGGATGAAGGCGAGGAAGATCAGGTAGTAGGCGATGTCCATGAGGACGAGGTATGACTTCCCCGTCCGGGGGTTGGCCCGGAAGATGTCCCCCGCATAACCCCGGCCGAAACGCTTGATCAACGGCCCGAGCACGAAGACGAGCGCCAGGAGGATCAGATTGGTGATGAGCTCTATGCCCCACCAGCTCATGGCGTTCTCGGTATCACGGCCCTGATCATGCTGGCACCTCCACGGGCTCGGTGCTCGGCGACGCAGTCCATCTCCGCTGCAGCCTGGCGTGGATAGCTCCGGTGAGCGACGCATACAGGAACGTGACCAGGCCAAACATCGGGATGTTGACCCACGGCCCAACCCCGAGCTCGAAAAGCTCCTCTCGCAGCCCGGGATCGAGCAATAGGAAGCCCATCATCAACGTGCTCACCAACAGCGATGTGACGGTGCGGGAGGCACCGAGCCCGCGATCGAAAAAGGCATAGGAGAGTCCTCCGAAAACGCCGAGTATCGCCCCGACGAAAATCATTATGAAGAAGGTGCCATCGATGGTGAACTCGGGCACCCGCACCGGATCGAGGATGGCTACAACTCGCATCGCAAGCCGGAATCCTGGTCCCAGCACCAAGACCCCCGCGATCAATCCTGCCAGTGCCCCCATCCCGACCGTCCTCCAGAAATGAGGCAGGAATCGCCAGACGACGAGTAGCGCCGCGATGGCGCCTACCACCATGGGCGGGCCCCCGAATCCAGCCAATGCTCCGAGTAGGAAGCCCAAAGGGATGATGACGGCTGCCACCAATGCTGCGATGCGTTGGGTGATGCTCATGGCGTGTCTGCTCCTCGATTCGTCGAAGAACAGACGCTCGAGGGGCGCTCACGGGTGACAGCAGACTCCAGTTTCCTAGTCGTCGGGTCTGATCGCTTTCAGCACCGCACTCCCCCGAGGGCTGAGCCGGTAGCCGACCCGGAGGCTCTCGGTGAGCCCCAGCTCCTTGAGCTTCCGAACATCGAGTTTGAACGGCTTCTTCACTCGCCCCAACATTGCGGCCAGATCCTCGGCACGTACGCCGGGCTGCTCCCCGATGATGGACAGGGTCTTCTCGGTCCACGGCCCATGCGCTCGATCCAAGCGAACGAGGCGCGACCTGATCTCTTCGATCTCGGACGCGGTTGGGATGCGGTCCCTCAGCTCCACCCTCGGATCCGTTCCTACGTAACGGAGCCGGATGCAGAAGACCTCACCCTCCCTGCCCGCCAGCCGGCCGAGCAACTGATCGCGGTCCTCGAAGCCGGCTGCCTCAGCCTGGGCGGCACCGATCTCCGATTCCTCTACTGGATCAATGGAAAGGACCTCGAATACCCCGACCGGGGTCCGCAGCTGTGACCCCTGCCTGACCCGGGCAACCGTCCACCGGCGATAGACCCTGTCGATCTCACCATCCCGGATCCGGGTCAGGACCGGGATCTCGATCAGCATCCCTTGCTCTACTGATCCCGGGTGGCAGCGTGATCGGTGGGGCCGGCCAGGGCGTAGGCAATAGCAGTGTCGAGGTCCATGGCTCGGCCCTCCCGATAGGCGGCCGCCAGCTCCCCGGTCAGGTTTTCCAGCTGTTCGGGTTTGAGACCCGTGAGCTGGTTGGTCTCGTAGTCGACGATGTCGGTGCCCGAGGTGATACGCAGCGAGGTGAACGCACCGGAGAGCCGGACGGATCGGGGCATGTCACCGAATTCCTGGGCCACGGCGGCGATGCTTGCGATGAAGAGCACGGCTGCGGACACGTCGCCGTGACTCCGGAACAGGGAGAGACCACGTTGCAGATAATCCCACGCCTCCTGGTGGCGACCGAGCCGAAAGGACATGACCCCCACTTCGAAGAGGCCCCACCCCATGCCGAATTCGTTCCCTGCCTGCGAGTAATAGTCGATCGCTCGCTTCATGTGCCCGATGGCCTGCTCGGGTTGGTCGGCGACATAGGCGACCGAGGAGCCCCGGCCCCATTCCACGTCGCCGAGCCCTC
>JBIOVB010000064.1:0-30346 GCA_044867525.1 Acidimicrobiia bacterium
GGGCGGCTGTTTCATGGCCGGCTCCATCCTGGTGTTCCAAGTCGGCCCAAGTATGTCTCCGCCTGCGGGGGGTAGGTTTCGGGCACCTACCTAAAGGAGGGAAGCATGGCTCGACGTCTCAATGTCATCGGGCTCAGCTTGGTCCTGCTACTCGCCACCACCGGCACCGCCGGCGCCACCCCCAAGGCGAGCCAACCACAGGACACCACTGTCCTCGACTGGAACCGGTACGCGGTGGAAGCATTGATCAATGGGCCAACTGCGACTGTTCCCGGGGCCGGGCAGCCGCCACCGGTGTCTCTGCTCCACCTGGCGATGGTGCAGGGCGCGGTATTCGACGCGGTGAACATGATCCACCGTGGCTACGACCCGTACCTCGATGACCTACCACGAGCACCGAGGTGGGCATCGAAGCCGGCGGCGGCAGCCACCGCAGCGCATGACGTCCTCGTCGGGCTCGGGATCGCCCCGGTGCCGGCGCTGGCTCCCGAGGTCATCACCAGGCTGGATGGTCTACACGCAGATACCCTGGCCGGGATCCCCGACGGCCCGGCTGAGACGGCGGGGATCGCCGCCGGGGCCGCCGCAGCCCAGGAGATGCTCGAAGAGCGCACCGCGGATGGCCGCTACGTGCCGTTCATGTTCCCCGTTGGCGACGAGCCAGGTGAATGGGTTCCGACGAGCGGGGTCAACGATCCCTTCGCCTGGTTGGCCAAAGTTGAACCGTTCCTGATGAAGCGCACCTCCCAGTTCCGGACCGACGGGCCGTACGACCTCGACAGCCGGCGTTACGCCAAGGAGTACCAGGAGGTCAAGGACTACGGAGGAAACGGGACCACCACCCCGACCTTGCGCACGCCGGAGCAGACCGCGACCGCCATGTTCTTCACCGCCAATCCGGTGGAGTTGTACAACCGGACGTTCCGCACCATTGCCTCGGACAAGAGTCTCGATCTCGTGCGACAGGCTCGACTGTTCGCCATGTTGAACCTGGCGGGCGCCGATGCCGCCATCGGATGCTGGGACGACAAGGCTCATTGGAGCTTCTGGCGTCCAATCACCGCCATCCAGCAGGGAGAGAACGACGGGAACCCGCGGACAATCGGGGATCTCAACTGGAACTCCCTGGTCGCTTCGCCGCCCTATCCCGACCACCCCTCGGGATACAACTGTGTCACCGGTGCGTTCATGCACACCGCGGCCAAGTTCTTCGGGCGCAATCGAGTGGCGTTCAGCCTGGTGAGGATCACACCTGGATCTCCCGATGTGATTCGCGACTACCAGCGGTTCACCGATGTGATCAAGGACACCATCGATGCCCGGATCTGGCTCGGCATTCACTTCCGGGCCCCCGACGTGCAGGGAGCAGAGCTCGGCGAGGATGTCGCCCGCTGGCTGAACGGGCACTTCCTCGAACCGAGAGATTGACCGGGGGGCAGGCGGGCTACGTTTTGGCGCCCGCCCTCCTCAGGAGAGCAGGTCCTTCATCTGGCGATAGATGAGATGGGTGGCCCGCTTCGGCGCCACCTTGGTCATCAGGCTCATCAACCTGGCGTCGCGGCCTACATAGATGTGGAGATGGTCGGACTCGATCCCGTCGAGGATGATCCTGGCCGCGTCCTCAGGCGAGGTGGTGCGTATCTTGCTCTGGTCGACCGAGTCCAGATTGGGGATGTCGACCCCGGAGTTGGCGGTGATCTCGGTGCCCACGGCCCCGGGCATGATCACGGACACCCCGACGTTGGTGTCGAGCAGCTCGGCGTACAGCCCTTCGGTCATCAATTTGACCGCGGCCTTGCTCGCCCCGTAGACGGTCTGCCCGGGCACCGGGAGGAAGCCTCCCATGCTGGAGACGCAGGCGACGTGGGCAATCGGCCGCTCCAGGAGGTGAGGAAGGAAGGCCTTGACCATGTGAATCGTGCCGTAGAGGTTGACGTTGATCACTCGCTCGATGGTCTGGTAGTCGAGCTCGTTGAGCTTGACGAATGGCTGGATGATCCCAGCGACGTTGATCAGCGCGTCGACCACCCCATGGGCGGAGATCACCTGCTCGGGAAGGGCCATGGTCGCGATGCGGTCGGTGACGTCGACCGGGAACGTGACCAGCCGGTCTCCGGAATTGGCCAGGCCGATGGTCTCCTCGAGACTCTCCTCACGCATGTCGACGGCGGCGACCCGGGCGCCACGTAGGAGCAGCTCGAGAACCACCTGACGGCCGATCCCGTTACCGCCCCCGGTGACGACCACGACCTTGCCCTTGAAGTCCATCGACCCTCCGATCACCGGCGAGCACCGACTGTACCGGAGGGTGGAACCCGGCCCCTGCGGGGTATTAGGGGTATCAGAAAGCGAACCTCGATCCCGAGAAGTGGAGGAGTTGGAGATGTCCGAGCCGACGACGCACACCCTGGAGGTGCCCGGTGCTGTCCTCACCTACGACGTGAGGAGCAACGAGTCGAGCACCGACCCGATCCTGTTGATGATCGGATCGCCGATGGGCGCCGCCGGGTTCGTGACTCTGGCGGGTCACTTCTCCGACCGCACCGTCGCCACATATGACCCCCGCGGCGTGGAGCGGAGCAAACGCACCGACGAAGCAGGTGAGTCGACGCCCGACATGCATGCCGACGACCTTCATCGGCTGATCTACGCACTCGACGGCGGGCCGGTCGACATCTTCGCCAGCAGCGGCGGAGCGACGAACGGGTTGGCGTTGGTGGCTCGACATCCGGAGCAAGTTCGCACCCTGGTCGCGCACGAGCCGCCCGCGGCCCAACTCCTCGCAGACCGCGAGGAGGCACTGGCCGCGATCCGTGACATCCGCGACACCTACCGGCGAGGCGGATTCGGGCCGGGGATGGCGAAATTCATCGCCGTTGTGAGCCACAAGGGCCCGGTCACTTCCGACTTCATCGACCGGCCGGACCCGGATCCGGCGATGTTCGGCCTCCCCACCGAGGACGACGGCGGCCGGGACGATCCGCTGTTGGCGCAGAACCTGGTGACCAACACTCACTACCAGTTCGATCTCGACGCCCTGCGGACCGCCACCACCCGGATCGTGATCGCCGTGGGAGCGGAGTCGGAGGGCGAGATGGCTCATCGCGGCGCAGAGGCGGTGGCGGAACGGTTGGGAACCGAGCCCGTTGTGTTTCCCGGCGACCACGGGGGGTTCCTCGGCGGCGAATACGGTCAGATGGGTGACCCGGATGCCTTCGCTGCCTCCCTGCGTGATGTGCTCGCCGAGCAGTGAGGGCGCTCGCCTCGGGGCCGAGTCGCTAGATCAGCCGCCGAGCATGCTGTAGCCACCGTCGGCGATCATGAATGCGCCATACATGTGGGCCGCCTCGTCGCTGGCGAGGAACAGCGCAGTGGCCGCCAGCTCCTCCGGGGGCGGGATGCGTCCTGCCGGTGTCCCCGCGACCAGCTTCTCCCGTCGCCCGGTGTTCCAGTCCTCCCGGGCCAGTGTGGACTCGGTCTCCATGAACCCAGGTGCGAAGGTGTTGACCCTGACCGTGGGAGCAAAGGCGTTGGCATAGGACTTGGTCAGCCCGAGAATCCCGTATTTGCCTGCGGCGTATTGGGGAGCGCGCGGGCTCCCCCTCACGATCACGGTCGAGCCGATATTGACGATGGCCCCGCCACCGTTGTCGATCATCCGGGACCCGAACTCGTGGAGCATGTACATGGTGCCCTTGATGTCCACGTCGATGACCCGGTCGATCAACTCCTGAGTGACGTCCCGCCACGACATCTGCTCGGTCGCCACGTCTCCGACGTTGTTGACCAGCACATCGAGCTTCCCGAACTCGGCATCGACCTGGTCGGCCATCGCCCGCACTGCGTCCCAGGAACTGATATCGGCCTGAAACACCGACGCCTCGCCGCCGGCGCCTCGGATCCTCTCGGCCGTAGCCTCCGCTCCGTCCCTCGAACTGTTGTAGTGAACCCCAACCCGGGCGCCTTCCTGCGCCGCTCTGAACGCGAGGGCACTCCCAAATCCGGTCCCCGCCCCGGTGACCAGCACCGTCTTGTCTTGGAAGCGCTTGAAGATCTGGCCCCCCATCACATGTGTCTCCTCGATGTCCGCTGCTGGATTTTCGCGACTCCGGGACGAATCGACCACAGCTGCTTGCCACGATACTTGATCAATGATAATTTCGCTCATGTAGATCGAGGAGGAGGTACATCTTGCGATCTGGGAGGCTCTCAACTCTGAGGGCGTATGCGTTAGTGCTGTGCCTCGCAATGATCATGGCGGCCTGCACTTCGGATGGAACCGGGGAAAGCACATCAACCTCATCCGGTGAAGAGCCCGCTGGTGACAGCACCACCACTAGTGAAGCCGAAGGCGGCGGAGCGGGCGAGGAGGAGGTAGCTCGACTGGTCTTCGGAGTCCCACCACCACCGGACGGCGAGTCGAACAACCCCAACCGGGAGATCCAACCCAACGACGAATACCAGTTGAAGCCGATGTACGAGAACTTGGTCGGCGTCAACCCGACCACCGCGGTATGGGAGCCCATGCTCGCCGAGAGCTGGGAGCTCAACGAGGCGGGCGACCAGCTGACGTTCCATCTGCGTCAGGGGGTCCAATTCCACAACGACTTCGGCGAGATGACGGCTGCCGACGTCGTGTTCTCGCTCACCGACCTCATCGAGCCCGCGGGGGCAATATCCGGTGTCGCCGAAGCCGTGCGAAATGCGGTGGCGGAGTTCGAGATCGTCGACGACTACACCGTTGTCTTCCACCTCGCCGAGGGTGGCCTCAGCTACTCCTTCTTCGAGGGGATCAGCTACGGGGCCGCCGGAACCGCGATCAAGAGCAGCGCGGATTGGGAATCGAGGGGCGGTGGCTCCCCGGCTTCCCCGACCCTCGACGAAGCACCGATCGCGGGAACCGGGCCCTACCAGTTCCTGGAGCGGACCCCGGGTCAGAACGTCGTCTTCGAACGGGTCCCTTACGAGCATTGGCGACAGGATGCGTCCTTCCAAGAGCTGGAGTACCGGTACATACCGGAGGACGCCACAAGGGTCTCAGCGCTTCTCGCCGGGGAGATCCACCTCACGGGGCTACCTGCTGAGTTGGGCGACCAGGCCGAGGCCGAGGGCATGGGCATCATCAAGTCGGCGCTTCCCGGACGTCGCTATGGCATCCCGTTGGAGGGTTGCTACTACGTCGAGCCACCGGAGCCCGGGCTCCCGTCTGCCGAGGTCTTCGTGAGCGGCGACCGCAAGTTCCCTGATAGCCCCTGGTGCAACGAGGACATCCGACGAGCGGTGAGCAAGGCGATCGACCGGGACGCTCTCAACGAGGCGTTCTTCGGTGGCGAGGCCGAGACCGCATTCATGTGGTACTGGCTTCCCGAGCAGGCCGACTCGTGGAACCCCGACTGGGAGGCTCGCTACGCCGCGGAGATCGGCTATGACCCCGAAGGGGCCCGTGCTCTGCTCGAGTCGGTTGGCGCACCCGTGGAGATTCAGGTCTTCGCACGCAACGATGTCACCGAGGCGATGGCAGTCATGCTCGAAGAGGTCGGCTTCGTCGTCGAGCTGGTCTCGATGGACGACGGCGAGTTCACCGCTCAGAGGGAAGGTCGCGAGTTCGACCGGATGGTCGACTTCGACGACACCGCAAGCGAGAACATCACCGGTTTCGAGCCGGCTGGGTACGGAAACCAGGACTCGGGCCGGGCGGTAGAGAACGTCGAGTGGGACACCCAGTACGAGGCGGTCCTCGTCGAGCTCGATCCCGCAGCTCAGTCCGCACTGTGGATGGAGTTCGGGAACGTCGTCTTCGACAACGTGCCCCACATCCCACTGCTTCGGACCTACGACGAGATCGTGGTCAATCCCGAAGTGGTGTGCGGCTACACCTTCCCCGGCGCCAACATGAGCGCCCCCTACAGCTTCGTCGAGTACATCTCGGCCTGCTGATCGACAAGAGCCCGCCAAGCAGTCCGCCTTTGGACGGCTTGGCGGGCTCGATCTTCACAGGATCATGACCCCAGCCTCGACCGACACCTCGCCCGCCCCTGTGGTCCTCGTGACCGGGGCCCGGCGGGGCATCGGCCGTGCGGTCGCGGTGCGCTTCCTTAGGGAGGGATGGCGCACGGCGCTGAACGACATCGAGACGGACGAACTTCGCCATACGGTGGAGGAGATTGCTCGTGAAAGGGGCATCGCGTCGGCCCATCCCGCCGATATCAGCCATGCCGAGCAGGCGACAGCACTCATCGGCGAGGTCATCGCGACCTACGGCCGGCTCGATGCGCTGGTCAATAACGCGGCCCTGATCCGGTTTGGGCCAGCCTTGGAGTACAGCGGGGAGGACCTCGTCGCTTCGCTCGGCACCAATGTGCTCGGAGCCCTCTTCTGCACTCAGGCGGCAGGCAGACATTGGGTGGAGGCCGGGGGCGGTGGCTCGGTGGTGATGGTGTCCTCCGTTTCCGCCCGTCAGGCCCGGAAGGGGCATCTCGGCTATGCGGCGAGCAAGGCGGCGATGGAGATGATGGCCCGGGTCGCCGCGCTCGAGTTGGCGGAGCATGGGATCAGAGTCAACTGCGTCGCCCCCGGCGGCCCCATCCTCACCGAATTCGTCGTCGAGCATGCTGCCTCTCGTACCGGATTCGATGAGCGAATCAGGACCACCGTGCCCATGCAACGCACCGGTACCGCCGGTGAGGTGGCAGACGTGGTGTATTACCTGTGTTCGGAGCATGCCTCTTATGTCACCGGTTCCACAGTTGTTGTCGACGGCGGGGTTTCGATAGGACGGCCGTGATCACCCTTTCGCGCCTGCTCAGCCGGTGTTTGACCCAAGACTTGATCAATGATATTTTCGCACGAGGACGTGAGTGGGCCTTCCCCGGGCAGTCTTCAGGAGGAGAAATGGTTCGCAGCTCCGGAAACCGAGGTCTGTGCGTCGATGGCTGAGAGTCAACCGGAGTGGAAAGCCTGGATCCGGCGCCGGGCCGGCACCCCCCTCGAGGAGCCTGTAGCGACCAATGTCGACGTCATCGGCTTCTCCGACATGGGAGGCCGGGTCGACGGGCAACAGTTGCAGTACCAGACGGTTGGTGAGAGTCACTACCTGTACGTTGGCCATCCCTGGTCCGGGGGAATCACCGTCCTCGACGTCACCTCGCCCCATGATCCACAGGTTGCTTCCTTCATCCCTTCGCCGAACGAGCACACGTGGCACATCAAGCAACAGGTGGCCGACAACATCCTGATGGCATCCTGCGAGCTCGCCTTCTTCAAACCGGGCGCCGAGCAAGCCGGGGCAGAGCGCGGTGTTCGCTTCTTCGACGTTTCCGACCCCGCCTCCCCCAAGCTCCTGTCTCATTGGCGGGGCGAGAACCCGAAGGATTACGGAGTCCATCGCAGCTGGTGGAACGGTGGGAGATATGCCTACCTGTCCAACATGATCGACGCGCCCGGCGTGTCCTATCACTGGCGGTCGGGGCGAACCCGGGTGATGACGATTCTCGATGTGTCGGATCCCGAGAGCCCGAGGCGGGTCTCCGACTTCTGGCACCCGGTGCAGACGGGAGCGGGGCCTCCCGCCCTGCCCGACGAGACGTTCGGCGTCCACTTTCCACTGGTCCACGGCGATCGGGCATACATCGCCTACTCCGACGGTGGCTTTGGGATAGTCGATGTCTCCGACCCGGAGAATGCGAAGCTGGTCAGCCACGTCCGCACCTTCCCCGACCTCACCGATGGCCAGACCCACACCTGCGTGCCTCTGGTCGAGCGGGGCATCCTGGTGGTTTGCGAGGAACCGATGGCGAACTACGGGCTCGAGGGCCCGAAGAACATCCGCTTGTGGGACATCAGCGACGAGAGTGAACCTCGGGCGATCTCGACGCTGCCGATTCCGGAGCCGACCGAAGCCGAGCCCTATGAGAGCTATTTCCACAAGGGCGAGAGATTCGGTCCGCACAACATGCACGAGAACCACCAGGGCACGAAGCAGGTCTCGGACAAGGTGTACAACGCCTACTTCAACGCCGGGCTGAGGGTCTTCGACATCTCCGACCCCGCCCGCCCCGTGGAAACGGCCTCATTCGTCCCTCCCACGCCAGAGACCATCGTGGACCCCCGTCCCTATATGAGAATCTTCGATGTGGTCCACGGCGGAGTGCGGGACACGTGCAGTCAGGACGTCCTCGTCGATCCCCGCGGATACATCTACCTCAGCGGCCTGAACGACGGCATTTGGATACTGCGTGAGACCGATGCCGAGGAACCGGGCGACCGATGACAATCCCGGTGGAGACGGCTGGAGGCGTCCCAGGCCCGCAGAGTCGCCGTCGGTCGGTCACGATCGGAGCGCCGATCAGGAGAGTCGAGGACCGCGAGTTGGTCACCGGTGCCGGCACCTACGTCGCCGACCTGATCACCGCCGACACCCTGCATTGCGCGTTTGTCCGCAGCCCACTCGCCCACGGGTCGTTCGACCCTCCCGACCTCGACGACGCATCCCGGATGCCCGGTGTCGTGGCCGCGTTCCGGAATGACGACCTCGGTCTTCCCGACCTGCCCTCGTCCCCTGGCCGTGGCGCCCCCGAGGCCGACGGGATGGGACAGCCCGCATTGGCCCGCGGGCGGGTCCGTCATGTCGGCGAGCCGATTGCCGTCGTGGTCGCGGAGACCGCGGTTCAAGCGGTAGACGCCGCCGAAGCAATTTGGGTGGATATAGAGCCGCTCCCGGTGGTCACCACTGCGGACGATGCCCTTGGAGACCAGGTCCTCTTGTTCCCTGACACAGGGACCAACCTGGTGCACCGGGAGACTGTTCTCAGCGAGGGCGAGCGCCCCGAAGTCGAGATCGAGGCTTCGGTGGAGATCGAAATCCCCAGGCTCTCCCCGGTCAGCATCGAGCCCCTGGCGTTTCTCGCCGTGCCTGAAGGTGACGGGCTTTCCGTCTGGTGCGGCCATCAGTCACCGGGAAGACTGCCCTCCCAACTCGGTGCGGCGGTCGGCCTGCCGGCTTCGAGCATCCGGGCCCGGGTTCCTGATGTCGGTGGCGCCTTTGGGACGAAGGGCCAGTACTACGTGGAATATCCGGTGGTCGCCGCCATTGCCCATCGCCTCCAGCGTCCCGTGGTCTGGATCCAGACCCGCCGTGAGCAACTGCTCAGCGGCACGCATGGGCGGGGTCAGCACATCACGGTGACCGTTGGCGGAGACCGCGACGGGCGAGTCCGGTCCGCTCAGATGGACATCGTCGGTGACATCGGCGCCTACCCGAGCACCGGCTCCCGCATCCCGTTCTTCACCCAATATCTCTCGCAAGGGCTCTACGACCTCGATCACCTCGAGGTGACAGCCACGGTCGCGGTCACCAACCGCGCCCCTACCGGCCCCTACCGGGGAGCCGGGAGGCCGGAAGCAGCGATCGCCATCGAGCGGGGAGTCGACGCGTTCGCGGCTGCGGCCGGCGTGGCGCCGGAGGTGGTCCGGCGACGGAGCTATATCGCCGAGGAGGACCTCCCCTTCACCACGCACACCGGAGCGATCTACGACTCAGGCGACTACCGGGCCGCGCTCGACCTCGCTGTCGATGTCGCCGATGTCGACTCGTGGAGAGCTGAACAGGACGAGCGACGTCGGACCGGCGGCAACCCGATCGGTGTCGGGATTGCCAGTTTCGTAGAACGGGCCGGTGGCGGGATCGGGATGGGCGAGTGGGGGAAGGTCGAGCTCCTCCCCGACGGGACGGTGGTGGTGAGGACCGGCTCGAACTCCGCGGGCCAGAGTCACAGAACGGTTTGGGCTCAGATCGCGTCCGCCGTCTTCACCGTGCCCATCGACAACGTCCGCTTCTATGCCGGAGACACCGCCGAGGTGGCGCAGAGCGTGGGGAGCTTCGCCAGCAGATCGGCGCAATTGGGCGGCTCCGCGGTTTTCCGCACTGCGGTCCTGGTGAGAGAGGCGGCGCGAAAGGTCGCAGCGCAAATCCTCGAGGCTGCCGACGCGGACATCGAATTGGAGGACGGGCAGTTCCGTGTGGTCGGCTCACCCGGCTCCGAGCTCTCTCTGGAGGAGGTCGCCGCGCAGGCAGCCGACTTCGGGGTCGACCTCGAGGCGGAAGAGATGTTCGACCCTGGAGCCCAGACCTTTCCTTACGGCGCCTACGTTGCGGTGGTCGAGGTGGAGTTGGAGACGGGCCTGGTCAACCTCTTGAAACTGGTCGCCGTGGACGACTGCGGGAACGTGCTCAACCCGATGGTGGTGGAGGGCCAACTCCACGGCTCGATCATGCAGGGCATAGGCCAGGCAATGCTCGAAGAGGTGGTCTACGACGAGGACGGCCAGCCCCTGACGTCGACCCTGATGAGCTATCTGATCCCGTCGGCGACCCAGCCCATGCCGCTGACGACACGACGCTTGTTTCATCCAGCCCCGTCCAACCCGCTCGGAGCCAAGGGAGCGGGAGAGGCCGGGTGCATCGGCGCCCCGCCTGCCATTCTGAACGCGGTCCACGATGCCCTCCGTGACCGGGGCGTCGCCTCCCTGCACTTCCCACTGACCCCCGGCAAGGTGTGGCAAGCGATCAGAGAGAGTGCGGAGAGCTCAACGCGATGACCTACGACGTTCACGCCCACATCGTCCCCACCGAGCTCCTCGACTATCTCAGGCTCGACGGGCCCGGACTCGGACTGGAGCTTTTCGCCACCCCTGATGGCAAGGAGAAGCTGCGAGTCGCCGGCCGCCAGGAACTGGGCCCGTTCCCCCAGAGCCTCTTCGACCTCGACGCCCGCTTCTCCGCGATGGACGAAGGTGGCGTGGATGTCCAGCTCGTTGGGCATCGCACCGAGTTCAGCGCGTATGCCCTCCCCGGCAAGGAAGGGGCCCGTTATGCGCGGGCCTTCAACCGAATCCTGGCCGAACTGGTGGCTCGGCACCCTTCCCGGCTCATCGGGCTGGGCACCGTCCCGCTCCAAGATCCGAAGCGGGCGGCCGTCGAGCTCGCCTACCTGGTCCAGGATTTGGGCATGGCGGGTGTCGAGATCGCGACCCACGTCGACGGGACCCCAATCGACCAGGCAGGGCTCGACCCGTTCTGGGAGGCGGCCAACGAGTTGCGCTGCATGGTTCTGTTCCATCCCAACGACCCCCTCCCCGGCCTGGACCTCGGCCGTTACTTCATGGAGAACCTCGTGGGACGACCGGCGGAGTCGACCGTCGCCATCGGCTATCTCCTTCTGAGTGGTGTGTTCGAGCGCTTTCCCGACCTGGTGCTGTGCATGGTCCACGGCGGGGGCTACATGCCGTACCAGATCGGCCGCTGGGAGAAGGGTTACAAGATGGTCCCCGGCCTGGTCGGCGCCAACCTGAGCAAGCCCCCGCTGGAGTACGTCAAGAAGCTCTACTTCGACAGCCTGGTTCACATCCCCGAAGCCCTTTCCTTCCTCCTCGACCTGGTCGGCCCGGAACAAGTGGTGGTGGGCACCGACTATCCATACGAGATGGCGGAGCGGGCACCGGTGAATTTCATCGACTCGGTCCCGGGCCTGAGCCCCGAGGCGCGAGGCGCCATCCTCGAGGGGAACGTGCGGCGGATCCTCCAAGGTGTCCGGCGATGATCGGTGGTCCGAGTACCGAAGCAGTGCACATGTCGATCGTCGGGCACATCGATCTCGACGGCAAGGGCGACGGGATGCACGTCAACGTGGTGGATGGCATCGCCTACATGGGCCACATGGGGTACAACGACCTGGGGACCTCGATAATCGATGTCAGCGATCCGTCTCGGCCCGCCCTGATCACCCAGATACCCCGGCCCGAGGGAACGCACAGTCACAAGGTCCAGGTCGTGGGTGAGATCCTCCTGGTCAATCACGAGCGAAATCGGTTCGAGCCGACCACGCCTGCCACCTGGAGCGCCGGTCTCGCCATCTACGACGTGTCCGACCCGGCCCGCCCCGAACAGGTCGGCTTTTACCCCACTCCAGGCACCGGGGTGCACCGGATGACGTGGTGGGAAGGCACCCACGCCTACGTGGCCGGGACCGATACCGGGTTCCTGGGCCGATTCCTCCACATTGTCGATCTCAGCGATCCCGGAGAGCCCACCCAGGTGGGCAAGTGGTGGTATCCCGGCCAGCACCAGGCCGGTGGCGAGGTCCCGGACTGGAACCATCAGTCCGAGCCTGGGCCTGGCGACGATGGCAGGCAATACGCCCTCCATCACGCCCTCCCCTACGGCGACCGGGCCTATGGCGGTTACTGGGACGGCGGATTGGTCATCCTGGACATTGGCGACCCCGCCCATCCGAAGCTGATCAGTCGGTTGGAACTCGGCGAGGAGAGTCGGAACACCCACACCGCCCAGCGCCTCCCAGGGCGCCAAATAGTGGTGGTGACCGACGAGCAGCTGACCAGGTGGATCGGCGTCCAGCGCCACGTATGGGTGGTCGACGTCTCCGACGAGGCCAACCCAGCGGTCATCTCCCGGTTCCCGGTCCCACCGGGAGCCCGCCACGACGAAGCCATTCGTTGGGGACCGCACAATCTGCACGAGATGAGGCCGGGTTCGTTCGTCGACCCCAACCTCGTCTTCCTCACCTACTTCGGTGGCGGGCTCCGGGTCTACGACCTGTCCGACCCAACGGCACCAGCCGAGGTCGCTCATTTGGTGCCGCCGGCGCCCCCCGGTCGGGATTCGATCCAGTTCAACGACGTCACCGTCACCGAAGACGGGCTGGTCTACGTCACCGACCGTCACGGGGACGGGCTCTACATCGTGGAGTCCGATCTGTGAGCAACACCCTGTCGGGAGCGGTGGGCTAGTGGCCCGTTACATCCTCATCAACACGGCAAGGGGACTGCTCACCCTGCTCGCGGTCTCGATCCTGGTCTTCTCTCTTGCCCGGCTCACCGGGGATCCGATGGATGTGTTGGCCCCGGTCGACATCAGCCGTGAGGACGAGGCCGCACTCCGGGAGAAATGGGGCCTCGACAAGCCGGTACCCCAGCAGTACTTCTCGTTCCTGGGCAACGCCTTCCAGGGCGATTTCGGGCCCTCCTTCAAGTACCCGACCGAGTCCGCAGGATCGGTGATCGCCGAGCGGTTACCGGCCTCGATCAAGCTCGGCCTCGTTGCCACCGTGCTCACCCTGGTCATCGGTGTTCCCCTGGGAATCCTCTCCGCCGTCAAGCGCGGCTCCCTGCTCGACCGCACGGCCAAGGGCTTCGCCCTCTTCGGTCAGTCGGTGCCCGAATTCTGGCTGGCGATCATCCTGATCTGGTTCGTGGCGGTTCGTTGGAACGTGGTGCCGACATCGGGCATCAGCGGATGGCAGAGCTACGTACTTCCCAGCATCGTCATCTCGATTTTCGGGATCGCCGCTCTGCTCCGCCTTTTCCGGTCGGCGATGTTGGAGACCCTGGGCAGCGAGTACGTGAAACTGGCCAGGCTCAAGGGCCTCTCGGAGCTCAAGGTGGTGTGGAAGCACGCACTGAAGCCGGCTTCGATCGCCCCGCTCACCTTCTTCGGCGGCATCGCGGTGCGGATGTTGACCGGAGCCACGGTGGTCGAGATCGTCTTCGCCTGGCCCGGGGTCGGCCTTCTGGCTTACGAAGCGGCAAACGCACGCGATTTCCCAGTGGTGCAGGCGCTGGCGTTGTTCACCGCCGCCGTGATCGTGTTCATGAACCTGGCTATCGACGTCTCCTATGCATACATCGATCCGCGGGTCCGCCTCGGGCAGAAGGCGGTTGTCTGATGTCGGTGCGCAACCAGCACACCCGGGCCGTGAACGAGCCGACCGACATGCTGGAGACGAGCTTCGACGTGCAGGGGCACCCGGTCTCCCGGCCGCGGTGGCGACTGCGGCGACGCGACTCAACACGGGTGCCCTGGATTTCGATCGGGATCGTGCTCTTCGTGCTCGTGCTGCCCGCCCTGTTCGCGGATCTGATCACCTCTCACGACCCGCTCCGCGGCGTGCTCGCCGATCGGCTGACCCCGCCCTTCTGGATGGATGGTGGTTCCTGGACCTATCCCCTGGGCACCGACAAGCAGGGCCGTGACATCCTCACCCGTCTCATCTATGGGGCCCGCATTTCACTGACCGTCTCGTCGGTGACGATCCTGATCGGGGCGGTCGTGGGGTCGACCCTCGGTCTGCTCGCCGGCTATTTCGGCGGTTGGATCGACCGCTTCGTCAGCTGGTTGATCGACACCTTCCTCTCGCTCCCCCACGTCTTGCTCGCCCTGGTGGTCGTTGCCGCGATCGGCCCCTCGTTCGTGACCATCGTCGCCATCATCGCCATCACCATCTGGGCCAGCTTTGCCCGCCAGGTGCGCGGCGAGACCCTGAGCGTCAGGGAGACCGAGTACGTGGCTCGAGCCCATGTCGCCGGCTCCCCATCGTGGCGAATACTCCTCCGCCATGTGCTCCCCAACGTGGCCAACACACTGATCGTGCTCGCAACCCTCCAGGTCGGGGTGGTCATCCTCGAGGAGTCGTCCCTCAGCTTCATCGGAGCCGGCATCCCCCGTCCCAACCCGAGTTGGGGGGTGATGGTCGCCGACGGCAGGGACCAGATCCTCATCTCGTGGTGGATCTCGTTCTTCCCCGGGCTCTGCATCCTCCTGGTCGTCCTCTCCCTCAATCTGATGGGTGATTGGCTGCGAGATTTCCTCGACCCCCAGCTCCGGCAGAGGGGGCGGGGCTGATGTCGCTGGAGCAGATGGCGCCGACGGAGTCCGAGGGCGGGATCGGGGCTCCGGTCCTGGAAGTGGTCGATCTCCGCACCTATCTGTACACCCGATGGGGGACCACCAAGGCGGTCGACGGGGTGTCGTTCACTCTGCGCACCGGCGAGACTCTCGGGATCGTAGGCGAGTCGGGTAGCGGCAAGAGCATGCTCGCCCTCTCCCTGGTCAGACTCACCCCGGAGCCCGCGGGCCGCATCGTCGGTGGGCGGGTCCTGCTCAACGGGCGGGACGTCCTTCAGCTCACCGAAAAGCAGATGCGGGCGGTTCGGGGCAAGGAGATCTCCATGATCCTCCAGGACCCGCAACAGTCCCTCAACCCGGTGTTCTCGGTCGGAAACCAGCTCGAGGAGGCGATCCGGGTCCACGACCGCGAGGTCAGCGAGCAGGAGGTTCATAACCGCTCTCTGCAGGCCCTGAAGAGCGTGAATGTCCCGGCACCGGAGCGGCGGCTCAAGAGCTTTCCCCATCAGATGAGCGGCGGGATGAAGCAGAGGATCGTCGGCGCCATGGCCATGGCCTACCAACCGCAGGTCTTGATCGCCGACGAGCCGACCACGGCACTCGACGTCACCATCCAGGCCCAATACCTGCGCCTGCTCAAGGAGCTCCAACATCGCACCGGGGTCGGGATCGTGGTCATAACCCATGACTTCGGGGTCGTCGCCGAAACCTGTGATCGGGTGGCGGTGATGTACGCCGGCCGATTCGTGGAACAGGCGCCCGTGGACCAGATTTTCGACAATCCCCGCCACCCCTACACCCGAGCGCTGCTCGACTCCCGACCCAAGGTCGATCTCAAGGCGACCCGGCTGCAGTCGATCGAGGGTCAGCCGCCGTCGCTCATCGACCTCCCGCCCGGCTGTCGCTTCGCCGCCAGGTGCGCCTACGCCGTCGACCGCTGCCAGCACGAGTACCCGCCCACCGTCGCCGTCTCCGGACAGCACGTCGCCGCCTGCTGGCGGAGCGAGGAGGCCCCGTGGGCGAGCCCCTGATGGTCGTCGAGGACTTGAGCAAGCACTATCCGGTCTCCGCCGGCCAATACGGGGGTAGGACGGTCGGTCATGTGAGAGCTGTCGACGGGGTCAGCTTCACCATCGACAAAGGGAAGACACTGGCCTTGGTTGGTGAATCGGGATGCGGGAAGACCACGACCGCCCGGCTCGTCCTCCGTCTCCGCACCCCGACCGGGGGCACGGTGACGCTCGAGAACCGGGACGTCTTCGGTCTCGAGGGAGCCGACCTGAGATGGTTCCGCACTGCGGTCCAGGCCGTCTTCCAGGATCCGTGGGCCTCGTTGAGCCCGAGGCAGCGGGTCCGGGACATCGTCGCCGAGCCGCTGGTGGCCAACCGGCGGGTGGCCAAGGACGAGGTCAGGGAGCGGGTTGGGGCCACGCTGGAGAAGGTGGGGATGCAACGTTGGCACGGGGATCTCTATCCCCACGAGTTCAGCGGTGGGCAACGGCAACGGATCGCCCTGGCCAGCGCCCTGATCACCGAGCCCCGGCTGCTGGTCCTCGACGAACCGGTCTCGGCACTCGACGTGTCGGTTCAGGCGCAGGTGATGAACCTGTTGAAGGATCTCCAGGCGGAACTGCGAACTTCGTTCCTCTTGATCTCCCACGACTTGGCCACCGTCCGCTACGTCGCCGACGAGGTCGCCGTGATGTACATGGGCCACATCGTCGAGATGGGGACCGTGGAGCAGATCTTCGAAACCCCGAAACATCCCTACACCAAGGGGCTATTCGACGCCTCCCTTCCCACCCACCCCCGACTGCGCAAGGAAAAGCTGAAGATCGAGGGTGAGATGCCGAGCCCGCTCGACCCGCCATCCGGGTGTCGGTTTCGGACCCGATGCCCCCATGTCATGGACATCTGCGAGACGGTGCCCCCAACCGCCGAGGTGGCTTCGGGTCACACCGTGGCCTGCCACCTTTTCGGGCCGGGAAGGAGCATGAACTAGGAATGTTATCATTGATATTTGTTAAGGAATCGGGGAATTAAATGCTGGACCGGGAGAAGGTCTGGACCGGGAACATCAACGAGGTCGCCGCCGACCCGTTACTCCGGCGGAAGGTCGGTATATACGACACGACTCTTCGTGATGGGGAGCAGACGGTCGGGGTGGCGCTCGGGCCCGAGGCCAAACTCGAGATCGCCCGGGCACTGGACAGCCTGGGGATACCGCGCATCGAGGCCGGATTCCCCAGAGTCTCGGCCGACGACTACCACGCCTTCGAGTTGATCATCGACGCCGGTCTCGACGCCGAGATCTGGGGTTTCTCTCGCGCTGTACCCGCAGACGTCGACCAACTGGTGACCCTCGGCTTGACCGCAGCGGTGATCGAGGCCCCGGTCAGCGACGGGAAGCTCGCCGCCTACGGACTGACCCGGGATGACGTGACCGTGCGAGTGCAGGCAGCGGTGGAGCACGCCACCGAGAACGGAGTGTCGGTCTGTTTCTTCGGGGTCGACGGGAGCCGGGCCGACCTCGACTTCCTCAAGGCGATCTATTCGGCTGCAGTGGCCGCCGGAGCCGCCGAGATCGCGCTGGTCGACACTCTGGGGATCGCGGCCCCGGAGGCAGTTTCCGGCCTGGTGAGGATGGCACGGGATTGGTTCGGTCCCGAGATCCCAATCCATTGGCACGGGCACGACGACTTCGGCCTGGCGACAGCCGGGGCGATCGAGGCGGTTCGCGCCGGCGCCGACTGGGTCCAGGGCACCATCAACGGGATGGGCGAGCGGGCCGGCAATACCGACCTGGCCGAGTTCGCCCTCGCCATGGAGGCGATCTACGGCGCAGACACCTCACTCCACCTGGAGCAAATCTCCGTGGTCGCCGAAACGGTGCGCCGGCTCTCCGGGTACGAGCTGGCACCATGGAAGCCGGTGACCGGTCGCAACCTCTTCATCCGGGAGAGCGGGGCGGTTGCCGCCCAATTCCACGACCCGGTCGCGATCGAGCCCTATTCGTCGACCCTGGTCGGGGCGAACCGGGGCCTGGTCCTGGGGAAGAAGAGCGGGCTTGCCAGCATCAAGATCAAGTCCGGGGAGCTCGGGTTGACCGTGTCCCCGGATCAGCATCCGGTCCTCCTGGAAGCGGTCAAGGCCCAAGCGATCAGGAACGGGGGGCTGGTCTCCGACGCGGAGTTCACCGAAATGGTTGCGGCCGTGGGAGCCATTGCCGGAGACGGAAACTGAGCTGGGGCCAGGACGTGGTTTCCGAAGCCGTCCCGACCCTCTGGCCTATGATCGGCGCCAATCCGGGAGGGCCCGGGCGTCCTCGAGCATCGTCCGATCTCTTTCGCATCATCGAACAAGCCAGGCGATCTGCCTCGAGCGCAGGAAGGAGAGACTGATGGCCCTTGGCCCGGTTGGCGGCGCCCGTACCCTGGCCGACGTCGCCCTGGCGGAACTGCGGGAAGCGATCGTCACCGGCGAGATCCCGCCAGGGACCCCGATCCGACTCCAGGAGCACGTCGATCGGCTCCAGATGAGCTCGGTCCCGATCCGGGAGGCTCTCCGCTTCCTGGAACAAAAAGGCCTCATCGAGCGGACACCACACCGCGGGGTCTATGTGTCCCCGATGTCGGCTGGCGATCTCGACGACACCTATCGGATTCGGCTCGACCTGGAGAGCCGCGCGGTGCGTCTCGCCACTGAGAACATGACCGACGAGGATCGAGCTCGCATCACCGCTCTCGTCGACAACTATGCCAAAGCCTCCCTCGCCGGAGATCCGGTCGCCCGTGATCTCCACGGAGACATCCACATGTCCCTCTATGAGCTCTCGGCTTCGAAGTGGCTGCTGCTCCTCCTCCCCATGCTGTGGGACAACAGCGAGCGATATCGCCGCCTCGCCCTCCCCCTGCGGGGGACGCCCGAGCAACGGATCGAAGAGCACCGTCAGATCGTGGAGGCGGTGGCAGCCGGGGACCCGGACCGCGCCGAGGCCCTTCTTCGCAGCCATCTCTCCAACTCGTTCGAGGCGGCGATCGCCTCCCTCCGCGATCTCGAGGCCAAGGAGCAGGTGGCCGGGAAGGGCACCTGATCCGGGCTGCTAGATTTGATCAAATCTCAAATCTTCGCCTTTCGAGGAGGAAATCGTGAAGCTGGTTACTTTCGGCCAGGGGCAGGTTGGCCGGGTCGAAGATGGGGAGACCATCGTGGAGCTCGACGTCCCCACGATGCGGGAGTACTTCGATCGGGGCGGAGACATCGCCCCCACCGGGCGGGAGTTCGAGCTCTCCACGGTCAAACTGCAAGCCCCGATCATCCCCAAGAAGTTCTTCCACACCGCGGGCAACTACCGGGAGCACCATGAAGAGTCCCTGCGTGTCAATTGGTCACACCCGGTGCTTCCCTGGATCGTCTTCTTCCAGAACGTCGACGCCATCATCGGGCCCGACGACCCGATCGTGTATCCCCACCAGCTGACCAGCGAGCTCGACTACGAGTTGGAGCTGGCAGTCATCGTGGGCAAGGCGGGCAAGTTCTTCTCCCCCGAAGAGGCGAAGGACTACATCGCCGGGTACCTGGTCTTCAACGACATCACCGCTCGTGACATCCAGAGGGAAGAGATGAAATCGGGAGTGTTCACACTGTGCAAGGGGATCTACACCTTCGTGCCGATCGGGCCCTGGATCGTGACCCCCGACGAGGTGGGTGACCCCCACACACTCGAGGTGGAACTGAGGGTTAACGGTGACGTCCGCCAGAAGTCGAATACGGGCAACATGTCGGTGACCATCGAGGAGATCCTCTCCCACTACTCCCCCATGGGCTACTCCCCGGGGGACATCGTCTCCACCGGCACCGTTTCCGGGGTCGCCGGATTCAGCGAAGATGCCGAGTCTCTCTACCTCCGGCCCGGGGACACGGTGGAAGCGGAGATCGCCCGGGTGGGGATCCTGCGCAACCCGATCATCACCTGGGACGAGGGGCATCCCGGCTGAGGCCTGCCCCGGCCGCGGCCACCTGAACGAATGCCCAGCCGCCCGTCGCTGAGCACTCTCCGTCAGCGCCTTCGCACCCAGGAACGGGTGATCGCGGTGTCCATCTCGACCATGCTGGTGATGATGGGCCAGGGGATCCTGGGACCCGTGCTCCCCTTGTTCACAGTCGAGCTCGGGTTCGGGGCCGCCGCCGCCGGGGCCGCGGTCGGAGCCTTTGCCCTGGCCCGGCTCCTCTTCAACGTCCCGCTCGGAGCCCTCTCCGACACCCGGGGCCGCCGGCTGCTCATAGTCACCGGGCCTGCCCTGGTCGCGGTGGGAATGGTCGGGTCCGGGCTGGCCAACAGCCTGATCGCCCTCATTGTGTGGCGATTCATCGCAGGGCTCGGTTCCTCCATGTACATGACCGGCTCCCTGGCCTATGTCGTCGACATCGCCACCCCGGCCAATCGCACCCGGCTCCTCGCAGTCAATCAGGCGGCGCTCCTCGTCGGCGTATCGGTCGGACCCTGGCTGGGCGGTTTCGTCGGGGCTCGGTGGGGCCTGCGGGCCCCATTCTTCGTGGTTGCCGGCACGGCGCTCGCCGCCGCCATCTATGGCTACCTGCGAATGCCGGAGACTCTTCATCGTGAGCGGACCGATACCGGAGAGGTGGTCCGCCCGCCGCGGTCGGAGCGCGGGTTGCGCACCCTGGCCACTGCGCCCTTCATCGCCATCGCCTTCGTCAGCTTCGCCCAATTCCTCACCCGGGGAACCTCGCCTCAGGCTCTCATCCCACTCGCCGGTGCCGAGACCTTCTCCCTCGATGTCGACACGATCGGCCTGCTCCTCGGCGCCATGGCGATCATGAGCCTGGTCCTTCTTCCTGCGGCCTCGTCCGCAGCCGATCGCTGGGGTCGAACCCGAGTGATCGTCCCCAGCCTGTGGATCAGTGCCATCAGCCTCGCTGTGATCGGCTTCGCCACCAGCACCCCGATATTCGTCATCGGCTCCCTGGCCCTCGGGTTTGGAAGCGCGGTCGGTGGTCCGGCGCCGGCCGCCTACGCCGCCGAAGTGAGCTCCGACCAGGCCCGGGGGATGGCCATGGGCGCCTTCCGCACCGCAGGTGATCTCGGTCTCCTCCTCGGCCCTCCCCTGCTCGGAGCGGTGGCCGACACCAATGGCTACTCGTGGGCATTCTGGACCAACGCCGTGATCGTCGCCGCGGCAGCGATCATCCTCGGGGTCACCGCCAGGAGCAGAATCGGACGGCGCCGTCACGTGGAGCGGTCGTCGGAGGCTCGCTAATGGTCTGTCGCTCAGATAGGAGGCGCGTAACTCCGGATCATCGGCGTCATCTGGCAAGGAGAAGCGCGCAGTCGCGGCCGGCAGCTGCGGCGAGCACTTCGACGCAGCAAGGGGCGTCGAGGGCCGGAGAGACGCCCTCAGTATCTGGGCGACGGGCCACTAGGTTGACGGACCGATGGCGCGCTCCACTCTGGTCGAGGTCGACCTCCCCGAATTCGGGATGCCGCGAACTCTGCCCCAGCTCCCGGACTCGATCTACCCGGCGCGGCTCGCGCGAATTCGAGAGCGGGCGGAGGGCCGTTACCACCGGCTGGTGGTCTATGCCGACCGGGAGCACAGCGCCAACCTCTCCTATCTGACCGGGTTCGACCCCCGGTTCGAAGAGGCGATCCTCATCCTCGGCCCCGAAGACGATCCGGCGATCCTGGTCGGCAACGAGTGTTTCGGTATGGCGGGGGCGGCCCCGCTGACGATGAGACGCCACCTGTTCCAGGACCTCAGCTTGCCCGGACAGCCCCGGGACCGATCCCAGCCTCTTCGCCAGATCCTGGCCGATGAGGGAATCGCCCCCGGCACCCGGGTAGGTGTCATCGGTTGGAAGGACTTCGGCGACCCTTCGATGCTGGAGGTTCCCGCGTTCCTCGTTGACGCCCTGCGCCAATTGACGGGATCTGGCGGAATGGTGGTGAACGCCAACGCTCTGCTCATCGGGGCCGACGACGGGCTCCGGGTGATCAACGAGCCCGAGCAGCTGGCGATGTTCGAGTATGCGGCCTGTCAGACCTCGAGCGGTGTCCTCCGGCTCCTGCAGGGCCTGAGCCCCGGTATGACCGAGCAGGATGGGGTGCAGCTCTTGGGCTGGAACGGGATGCCCCTCTCCTGTCATCTCATGCTCACCGCCGGCCCCCGCGCCACGCTCGGGCTGCTCAGCCCCGGTGATCGGAAGATCGAGAGGGGCGACCGGTTCACGGTGGCCTTCGGTATCTGGGGTGCCCTCAATTGCCGGGCCGGCTTCGTTGTCGATGAGGCCGCGGAGTTGCCTTCAGGAATCGGCGACTACGTAGAGCGCCTCGTCGGGCCCTACTTCGACGCCATCGCCGAGTGGTACCAGGCGTTGCACGTCGGCCAGAGTGGTGGAGCACTCCACGAGATCATCGACCGTCATCTCGGCGATCCCTTCTTCGGGATCTTCCTCAACCCGGGCCACCAAATTCATCTCGACGAATGGGTCAACTCGCCGATCTCGCCCGGATCGGACATCGAGCTCCGATCGGGCATGGCGTTCCAGGTGGACGTGATCCCGGCCACCGGCACCGATTACTTCACCACCAACATCGAAGACGGGATTGCCCTCGCCGACGCCTCGCTGCGTGCGGTGCTCGCCACCAACTACCCCGAGATGTGGGGCCGGATCCAGGCAAGGCGCGCCTTCATGGCCCAATCGCTCGGCATCGACCTCCATCCTGATGTCCTGCCGTTCTCCAACATCCCGGCGTTCCTACCCCCCTTCCTCTTGAGGCCGGACCGGGTGATGGCGATGGCGGGTTGACCGATGAGCTTTGCGGTACCTGCTGATTCGTACGACCGCTTCATGGGTCGCTTCTCAAAGCCCCTGGCCCCTCATTTTGCCCGCTTCGCCGGTGTCGACGTCGGGGAGCGCGTGCTCGATGTCGGGTGCGGGCCGGGAGCTCTGACCACGGTGCTCGTCGACATGCTGGGGCCGGATCGGGTCGCTGCGATCGACCCTTCACAACCGTTCGTCACCGCGCTTCAGGACCGGCACCCCGAGGTGGATGTGAGACTGGCCTCCGCCGCGGAGATCCCTCACCCGGAGGAGACGTTCGACCGGGCACTGGCGCAGTTGGTCGTCCACTTCATGCCCGACCCGGTGGCGGGAATCCGGGAGATGGCAAGGGTCACCAGGTTGGGGGGCACGGTCGCCGCCTGTGTTTGGGACCACGCCGGGCGGGGCGGGCCGCTCACCGCCTTCTGGGACGCGGCCCATGACATGGACGACTTCGTCCACGACGAGGCCGGGATGCCGGGCACGAGTGAGGGTTCCTTGGCAGGGATCTTCGCCGAGGCCGGCCTGGATGCGATCGAGGACTCGTTCCTCGAAGTCGACGTCGGATTCACCGACTTCGACGATTGGTGGGCCCCGTTCACCCTCGGTGTGGGCCCGGCGGGCCAGTACGTGGTCGGGCTGGACGAGGGACGTCGGGAGCAACTGAGGGCCCGGTGCGCCGGGCTCCTTCCATCCGGGTCTTTCGAGATCCGGGCCAAGGTCTGGGCGGCCCGGGGCAGGACCCCTCCGGGCTGGGCGGGTTAGAGCGCGAGCAGGGCGTTGGTCCAGGCGCCCCCTGCGGTGCTGGATTCAATGGCAGCGCCCACGAATCTGACTCCCCATGCCCCGTCGGCGGCATTTGGGAACTGCAGGGCCGTGGGCTCGGCAGCTACCCCGGTTCGCCGGGAAGCGATCGCCTCGGCAGCGTCCGAGTAGATATTGGCAAATGCGCCGATGAAGCCCTCCGGATGTCCCGCCACCAGCCGCGTCGCCCGGGATGCCGTGGCAAAGGTGCCAGGGCCGTTGGGGGTCCTCATCTCAGCAGGCCCCTGCATCGGCTTGAAAGACAGGGCAGTCGGACGTTCCTGCTCCCATTCCAGGGTGCCCCTGGTGCCCGACACCCGGATCCGAAGGCAGTTCTCAACCCCCGCCGCAGCCTGGGTGACCCAGAACGTGCCCCGAGCACCGTTGTCGAAGCGGAGCATCGCGGCCGCGAAGTCATGAACCAGGCGGTGCGGGACGATGGTGCCCACGTCGGCCGCTACCTCCTCGACCTCGAGCCCGGTGATGAAGCGGGCCAGATTGTGGGCGTGGGAGCCGATGTCGCCCATGACCAGGGAGGGCCCGCCCTTCACCGGGTCGTATCGCCACGGGAGCCCATCGGCCGGATCGGGGTCGCTCTCCGACGCCTTGCCACCCTGGACATACTCCACCTGGACCAGCCGGATCTCCCCGAGCTCCCCTGCTCCCACCATGGCCTTGGCCTGTCGGACCATGGGGTATCCGGTGTAATTGTGGGTCAGGCAGAACACGAGGCCGGTGTCCCGAACCCGGCCCACGACGTCTCGCGCTTCTCCCAGTGTGTTCGTCATCGGCTTGTCGCATATGACGTCGAAACCACGATCGAGGGCGGCCATGGCGAATAGATGGTGGGTGTCGTTCGGCGTCATGATGGCGACCACTTCGGCACCGTCCTCGCGGTCAGCTTCGTAGGCGATCAGCTCCAGCCCGTCTCCGTAGCTCCGGTCGCGGTCCAGGCCGAGGCCGGGCCCCGCTTCGATCGAGCGGCTCGGATCGGAGCTGACCGCGCCGGCCACGAGTTGGAAGCGGCCATCCATGCGAGCCGCGACGCGGTGAGTCTCGCCGATGAAGCTCCCCGGGCCGCCCCCGATGACCGCCAGCCGAAGCGGACGTCCCAGGGCATCGATTGCAGGACTCGGGCCCATTTCTCCTCAGCCTCCGGGGCGCTCTTCTATTACCAGCCAACGTTCGCCGGCAACCGGGCTCAGGACGAATGTGGTATCGAGCGGAACGACGCCACGTTCCCTCTCCAGGCCGCCGGCGTCATAGGTGACCCATTCCACCGACCCGGTCGCTTGGAGCCCGATCGTCGCCTGCTGGCCGCCCACCGCAGGGATCACCACCGCATGCAGGGTATCGAATCGATACTCGGGGATGGCAACCTCACCGGTTGCCACCGCCTCGTCGACTCGCTGGATCATCTCGGTCAGGCGCCGACCGCCGTCGGCCAGTTGCAGGAGACCGGAGTCCAGGTCTCTCACCGCCATTGCCTCCAACTCCAGGTTCTCGGCAAGGGTCACGGCCAGATCGTCGACATCGACCTCGGTGTTGAGTGCATCAACCTCGACATCCGAGGTCACGTTCGGGATCGTGCCCGGATCGACCTTTACGGTGACGGTAGGGGCAGCGGTTACAGCCGATGCCTGCGCTGGCGCCCGCGCCGGGGCTCCGGCGGCGACGATCGTCGTGGCCATGAGGATGACGAGGCCACCTATGGCAGCACCGCGGGCGAACACGAGCCTTGGCGCTGGCTCACCTTCCTGCTGCGAGGTGAGCCAGGCCAATAGGCCCCCGGAATCGGATCCCGGCACTGTCGCCATTAGGCGGTCGAATCCCCAGCGGAGCGGGGTGAGCAGGACCAGGCCGGCCAACAGGCCGACCTTGGCCCCGAACTCCGTGGTCTGAGGGGCCATGAGCAGGGTGCTGGCTACCGCGATTCCCATCGCGAACAGCACCCGAGCGGACCTGCCCCGAGGGATCGTCTTCGGGTCGGTGATCATGAAGAAGAGGAAGATAAGGATCTCGGGAGAGGTCATCACGATCGACCAGAAGCGCCCGTCGCAGACCGGGGTCAGCGACCACGACGCGGTGATGCAATGCCCGGAGGCAGCGACGACACCGAGCCCGGTGGCAAGGGTGAGCCAGAAAGCGCCAGCCATCGCCAGGAGATGGAGGCGACGGGTGATCAGGACCCCGCCGATCAGGATGACCAGATACGCGAGGAGCATCCACGCATCGAGTGGGTGCCACCAGAAATCGAGAGGCTCGACCCGGGTGCTGCCCAGGACCACAAAAGCAAGCACCAGCCCGACGTTGGACGGGTTGAAGACGTGGGTTCCCCGATGCTTGATCGTGTACTTGGTGATCAGGGAAAAGGCCGCGATCCCGGCGAAGTAGTACCAGCCGAACCAAGTCCAATGGTCGCCACGCTCCGTGCCAACCACCCGGAGGATCAAGGCGACACCGCTCCCGGTGAGCATGGCACTCGCCGGCCAGACGATCTCCTTGATCCTGGAGAAGGTCCACACGACCTCGATGAGGGCAGCGGTGACAATCGCAGCCAGGATCTGCGGCACCGAAACATCGAATCCCAGCCCCAACTGCCCAAGTACGTGGATGGTGATGATCACCGCTGCCAGATGGAGCCGCGGGTCCCGGATGCTGGGGAGAACCACCGGGTAGCTGCGCCCACCGATCACCATGCTGCGACCGGGGGCAGCCGGCTCCAAAACGGTCGAGGTCGTTTCCACGTTGCCGATGAAATTACCTGCCTGACATGGGAACCACACCGATGGACCAACTGTCTAACTTGTCTGATGATTCGGAGAGGAGTTGACGAGACATGGCGCGCTTTGTAGCCCTTCGGGCTGCCTGGGCGATCCCGGTGCTGCTCATAGTCACGTTCCTCACCTTCTGGGCGGTGAAGTCGGCCACCGATCCGGTCCAGAGCTATCTCCGTATCAACACCCGGGCGACCCCTGAGATGGTCGAGGAGTACAAGCAGGTCCATGGCCTGGTCGGCTCCACACCGGAGCAGTACTTCCGTTGGCTGGGTAATTTCCTCACCCTGGAGTGGGGAAACTCGATCAAGGGCAATCGCCCGGTGCTGCCCGATCTCAAGGCGGCCATGGCCAACAGCCTGGTGCTCGGCTTCTCAGCCTTCCTGGTGGGCAGCATCGTCGGCATCGCGATCGGTGTGGTCTCCGCACTTCGCCAATACTCCAAATTCGACACCGTGAGCACCGGGGCGGCCTTCGTCGGGATCTCGCTCCCACCCTTCGTGACCGCGGTGCTGCTTCAGGTCGTGTTCGCAGTGCTGCTCACGAACTGGCTGGGTCTGGATGAGCCGTTCCTGCCCGTGGCCGGCGTCTACCCGCCGGGGCAGACCGAGTTCGATCTCGGGCTCAGGATCAAGCACATGATCCTCCCGGTCACTGTGGTGGCGATCCAGACGATTGCCATCTACAGCCGCTTCATGAGGGCTTCCCTCCTCGACGTCAAGGAATCCGACTACATGCGTACGGCTCGGGCCAAGGGGATCTCCGAGCGGCGGGTGATCATCCGGCACGCGATGCGAAACGCCATGGGCCCGGTCGTCACCTTCGGTGCCTTGGAGTTGGGCGCGATCCTTGGTGGCCTGATCATCACCGAGCGCATCTTCGAGTTCCGGGGGACCGGTGACTACCTGTTGACCGCCTTGGGTAATGGCGACTTCCCCCAGATCATGCCCCTGATGTTCATCATCGTGAGCTCGGTGATCCTGTTCAACCTCGTCGCCGACGTCGCCTACGCCTGGCTCGATCCCCGGGTCCGGCTCAACTGAGCAGCTTCCGCAGCACCTCCTGATCGCCGGCGGCCAAGGCGGCCTCCGCCTCCAGGCTTTCGAGGTCGCGATAGATGCTGGCCACGGCTTGGACCCGATCCCCTCTGCGGTAGCCGACAAGGACGTCGCGGGCGTCGGGGTCGCCTCTCACGGCTTCTTCGTCCCATTCCCGGGGGAGACCGGTGAGGTTGATGGGGACGTCGTAATGCTGGCTCCAGAAGAACGGCGGCTCGGCGAATGGCTGATCGGCGCCCAGGATGTTCCGGGCCGCGGCTTGCCCCTGGCGCTGGGCGTGCACCCAATGCTCCACCCGGGCCGTCCTCCCTTCGCCGACCGGGTAGCGGGCCACGTCCCCAGCAGCCCAAATGTTGGGGTCGCTGGTCTGCAAGCGATCGTCAACCAGAATCCCGTTGTCCGCTTCCAGCCCAGCTTCCTCGGCCACGTCGGTACGCGGAACGACACCGACCCCGATCACCACCAGATCGGCCGGGACGCGGGTGCCGTCATCGAGAATCACCGTCCCGGGCTCGATCCGGTCGGGCTTGCGACCGAGATGGAAGACGACACCATGCTCTTCGTGGAGCTTCCTCACGAATTGGCCCAATGTCTCCCCGATCACCCGGGCCAGAGGGACATCATCCGGCTCCACCACGGTCACTTCCAACCCCCGTTGGCGCAGTGAGGCCGCGGCTTCGAGGCCGATGAACCCAGCCCCAATGACCGCTGCGGTCGCCGCCGAGCCCAGCGCCGCGATCAACCTCCGGCTGTCGTCGAACGCCCTGATGTAGTGGACGTTGCCGGCATCCGAGCCCGGGATCTGCAGCCGCCTCGGCTCCGCTCCCGGGGCGAGGAGCAGTGCACCGAATCCGATCGATCGCCCGTCATCGAGCCCGACGAGACGGTTGTCACGATCGAGCGAAATCGCTTTGGGCCCGACGATCAGCTCGATGTCGTGCTTTGCGTAGAACTCTTCGGCGCGAAGCGGCATCCACTCCTCGGGCGCGGTTCCCGCCAGATAGTCCTTGGAGAGGTTCGGGCGGTCCACCGGAGCCTCGTCCCCGACGAGGGTGATCGGGCCCTGGTATCCGAGGCGCCTCAGGGTTTCGGCCGCTGTCGCCCCGGCCGCTCCGGCACCGACGATCACCACCGATTCCGGCACTGCCGCCGGAGTCCGTTCCCGGGACGGAGGATCGACCGGCCCGGTGGCGAACACCCTGCCACCCTCTTCCCTGACCTCATATACAGGAATCGGATTGAGGGGGGGCGCACCCACCGCCTCGCCGGTCTCGAGGTCGAAGATCCCATGGTGCCAGGGGCAGTGGATCCGCTCCCCGTCGCATAGCCCCTCACCGAGCGGACCCCCGTAGTGAGTGCAGCGCCCACCAACCGCCTTGAGCCCGTTGGCAGTCCGAATGATGATCACCGGCTTGTCTGCAACGTGTCCGACCGTGGGCCGCTCCGAGCCGATCACCGCGGCTTCGACTCCCTCGTGCTCGAGGTCGGGCCCGACCAGCTCGGTCTCACCGCTCATCCACGTTCTCCTTCATGTGTCATGCGGAGCCGAACACAGCAATAGCCCTCTTCCGGTGCCAGCTCTGCGTGCCCATCGACCGCCGCCCCTTCGAGCATGCCCTCGACCAGGGCCAGGTTGAGCTGGCACGTGGTCTCTTGGTCCTGCTGTCGGAGCGCGTCGAACGGGCAGTTTCTGAAACGGGTCATACCCTCTTCGACCACCGGTTGATAACCCGTGGTCCGCAGGGCCTCGTCGAGCCCGAGCAGCCCGATCTGGTACCCGGCCCGTTGCGCTGCGTCGACCACGGCTTTCCGGCGACCGGGGCTGGACGCGATTGTCTGAAGCATGATCCGCGATGCCAGCTCATAGCGTCGAGGAGGCACCGACACCTCGAAGCTCCGTGATGATGCCCGGTACAGCTTGGACGGTCTGCCGGCCCCAGGGCCCACCCGCCCGGTCAGGCGTTTGAACTCGACGTCCAAAAGGCCCTGCTCGACCAGATGATCGAGGTGATAAGCGGCAACCTGGCGAGCAGCTCCGACCGCCAGACCAGCCTCGTCCCTGGAAACAGGGGATGGGGAGGAGGCAACGAACTCGTACAGGTCCCGGCGCAGCTTGCCGGCGAGCGATGCGACGGCATCAACATCTGATATCGGATCGGTGCCCGGGATCTCGGACATGGTTCCCTCTAAAGCAGATCAATCTTGACATTACATCGCCGTCCGACAACGGCCAACGTGCGATCATGCACGCCCCGGCTACGGAGATGCGATGGGCTCGATCCCGAATCTGAAACTCAACAATGGCCTCGAGATGCCCCAGCTCGGCTTCGGGGTGTTCCAGATCCCTGAGTCCGAGACATTCGAGGCGGTCACACGAGCACTGGACGCCGGCTACCGGAGCATCGACACCGCTGCCGCCTACCGCAATGAACGGGCGGTCGGGGAGGCGATCGCTGCGTCGTCATTGGGTCGGGACCAGTTGTTCGTCACCACCAAGCTGTGGAACGGCGAACAGGGCTATGACAGCACCCTGCGCGCCTTCGACGCCAGCATGGGGCGGCTCGGCCTCGACACTCTCGATCTCTACCTGATCCACTGGCCGGTGCCGGCAAGGGACCTGTACTCGGACACGTGGCGCGCCTTCGAAATGCTCTATGCGGAAGGCAGGATCCATGCCATCGGGGTCTCCAACTTCCAGGTCGATCACTTGAAGCGATTGTTCGCCGACCACGGGGTGGTCCCGGCGGTGAATCAGATCGAGCTCCATCCCTATCTGCATCAGGCCGAGCTCCGCGCCTTCCATGCCGAGGAGGGAATCGTCACCGAGGCGTGGAGCCCGATCGCCCAGGGTGCGGTGCTCGACGATCCGGTGATCACTGGCATCGCCGGAGAACTGGGCAAGTCCCCGGCTCAGGTCGTCCTTCGCTGGCACGTCCAGCTGGGCAACGTCGTGATCCCCAAGTCGGTGACTCCGGCGAGGATCGTGGAGAATACCGAGCTCTTCGACTTCGAGCTCTCGGAGGAACACATGGTGGCGATCGCAGGGCTGGAACGCGGCTCCCGGACCGGCCCCAATCCCGATCATTTCGGCTGATCCCCACCGCCCGTGCGTTCTGTCGCGCCGTTCTCGACCTATGGGTCGAGAACGGCGCGAGAAAACGGGT
>JBIOVB010000065.1:0-7198 GCA_044867525.1 Acidimicrobiia bacterium
CCAACGGCGGAGGATCTATCGTCTGCAAGGTAGCCCAGCCCACGCCAAGACGTGCCTGCCGCGGCTGGCCGGTGAGGAACGACACCGCAACCGGCGCTTCGTCTGGGGACAGACGGCCCAGCATCCCGGCGAGCAGCTCGATCTTGCGCGACCGGGAGCGGGTGGAGGCAACGGCCGCGGAAACGGTGACCAGCTCGGAGAGCAGCACGCGGCCGAGAGTACCGAGTGCTTCCCCGGCATTTAGCTGCGGAAGCGGTCGAAGTTCTCGATAACGATGCCTGCCTCGTCTATCGCCGACTCCACGGCGGTGACAGCCGGGCTCAGGTCGAGCGGTTTCATCTCCGACCAGGGATCGGCGGAGAGACGCTCGTCCACCGCGCCCAGCCTTATCCCATCCGGCTCGATCGTGTCCAGCTCATCCCAGGAAAGCGGGGTGGCCAGCGGTGCACCGGGACGAGCGCGAAGCGACCATGGAGCGACCGAAGTGGAGCGGGGCGTGTTTCGCAGCCAATCGACGAAGACCCGTTCCCCCCGATCCGCCTTGCGAAAGGCCAGGGTCATCAGCTCCGGGTTGGCTTCGGCTGCCAAGGCCGCGGTGCCCCGCGCGATTGCTGACACACCCTCGATGTCGACGGTAGGAGCAAGACGGGCCCGGAGGTGATATCCCTTGGAGCCCGAGGTGAGGGGCATGGTCGGGATGCCGAAGCCCTCGAGAACCTCTCGCAACGCATGGGCGGCCTGGCGCACCTGGTCGACCCCACCGGGCGGCGGGTCGAGGTCCCAGATCGCCCAATCCGGGAGCGACTCATCCTCGATCCGCACCGAAGGCACATGGAAAGTGATCACCCCGAAGTTGGCGAAGAAGGCGACCGCATCCGCGGAGTGGATCACCGGGTAGACCGTGGTGCCCCCTTCCTCCTTGGGCACTTCGAAGCGATCGATGAGGTCACGGGGATAGTGGTCGGGAGCGTTCTTCTGCATGAAACCCTTGCCGCCGACACCCTGAGGAAAGCGCTCCACGGTGAGGGCCCGGCCTTCGATGAAAGGAAGCAACCGGTCGGTCACCCGGATGTAATAGTCCACGACCTCACCCTTGGTGATCCCGTCGTCCGGGAAGACGACCCGATCGGGATGGCTCACTTCCATCCGCTCAGGTTATTGGCACGAAGGAGTTGGATCGCTATCCGACCGCGGGATCGACCTGGACCTTGGGGCCCCACCCGGCCTCCTGCCCTCGCTTGCCCAGGAGCCGATCGGCAACCTCTTCCAGGGTGACCACCTCGGCAACCAAGGGGTCGGGCACCACTGCCCCGGAGTCGTAGGCGCTGATCGCTTTGGGGATTCCGGCCGACCCGGATAGAACCCCGGTCACTGTCACATCACCAATCACGATATCGCGGCTGTCTACGGCGCTGGGCTCGCCGGAGAGCCCGATGAGCACCACCTGCCCCCCCGGCTCCGCCCACCGCAATGTGGACGCGGGGACCGAAGGGTCATTGCTGGCATCCACCACCACGTCGAACAGCTGGTCGAGGCTCTCGATGAACCCCGCACTCCAGATGCCGATGCCCCTGGCCATCTCGAGGCTCCGCTCCTCGATGCCCACTATGTGCACCTCGGCGCCACGGGCGACTGCGAACAAGGCGACGAGGAGCCCGATCGTTCCCGGCCCGAAGATCAGCACCCTTTGCCCGGCGACCGAGGTTGCGTCGACCACGCGGACAGCGTTCGCCCCGGGCTCGACCAGGGCGGCCGCCTCGGGAGTCATCGACTCCGGGATCTCGTGGAGGGCAGTGGCAGGCACCAGCAGTTGCTCTGCCAGTGCTCCCGGCCAACCTCCCCGGATCCCGATCTCGTGACGCTCGGCGCAGAGATGGTGGCGGCCGCTCAGGCAACGCTCGCATCGGCCGCAGCCGAGCATGGTGTCGGCGGTAACCCGCTTCCCCCTCCATGTGCGGTCGACCCCCTCTCCCACTGCCGATACCCGACCCACCCACTCATGCCCGAGCCGCATGGGGTACGACGCCAGCCCCTGATGGAGGTAGGCCATTTGTCCGGTGAAAAACTCGACATCGGTGCCGCAGATCCCTACGCGCTCCACTGCCACGACCACCTGCCCCGGTCCTGCCTCAGGATCCGCTACATCCTCGACACCGGCCCTTTCGGGACCATGGACTACGAAGGCGCGCATCGACGGAGTATGCCGTCGCGCGATTACTCCTCGGGGATCACTATCCAGAGGATCGGATACACCACGATGGGAAACCCGAAGACCGTGAGCACCACGAACAGCACTCGCATCGCGGTCCGGCTCATGCCGAACCGGTCGGCGAGACCGGCGGCGACCCCTGCGATGACCCGGCCCTCTTTGGGTCGAACGAGTTTCGGACTGCTCATGGCCAAAGGGTAGGTCGACTGAGAAAACCCATTGCCCTGACCACCTCAATCGGCGAACATATGTTCGATGCGTGCTCGAGCCTCGATCCTCCACGCCGACCTCGATGCCTTCTACGCCTCGGTCGAACAGCGCGACGATCCGGCACTCCGCAACCGCCCGGTCATCGTCGGCGGCGGGGTCGTCCTCGCCGCCAGCTACGAGGCTCGGGCCCACGGGGTGCGAACCGCGATGGGTGGCCGCGTGGCGCTCCGGCTCTGCCCGGAAGCGGTCGTAGTCCATCCCCGAATCGACGCATACAGCGAGGCGAGCAAGGCGGTGTTCGAGGTATTCGAAGACACCACACCTATGGTCGAGGGCATCTCCATCGACGAGGCCTTCCTCGATGTCGGAGGGCTTCTCCGTGTCTCCGGAGAGCCGGTTGTCATCGCCCGCCGGCTCAGGGCAAGGGTCCGCTCCGAAGTCGGGCTCCCGATCACTGTCGGAGTGGCGCGCACCAAGTTCCTGGCGAAAGTGGCCAGTGGGGTTGCCAAGCCCGACGGGCTCCTGGTGATCGATCCTGGTGTCGAATTCGACTTCCTCCACCCTCTTCCTGTGGAGCGCCTCTGGGGGGTGGGTCAGGTCACGGCGGCGAAGCTCCACGATCGAGGCATCGCCACCGTCGGCGAGGTGGCATTGCTCAGCAGCTCCGCTCTCGTGGCCATGCTGGGGCCGGCTTCAGGGAGGCACCTCCACGCCTTGGCCCACAACTACGACCCCCGACCGGTCCTTGGCCGCAGACGGCGCTCAATTGGATCACAGCGGGCATTCGGGCTGCGGCCCATGTCACCGGCAGCGCTCGACGAGACACTGGTCGCCATCATCGACAGGGTGGCGAGGCGGCTGCGCAAGGCGGAGCGGCTGACACGAACCGTGGTGCTCAGGATGCGCTTCAACGACTTCACCCGGGCCACGCGCTCCCACACCCTGATCCGGGCCACCTCCCGGACCCAGGCCCTTTTGGGCGCCGCCCGTGACCTTCTCGCCGAGTCAGAGCCGCTGATCGCGCACCGAGGCCTGACTCTGCTCGGGATCACATTGGCCAATCTCGACGACGCCGACGCCCTGCAGCCCGAGCTCCCGTTCGAGAGACAGCCCGGAGAGCGGCTGGATCACGCTCTGGACGAGGTCAAGAACAAGTTCGGCAGCGACGCAGTGACCCGCGCCGTCCTCCTGGGCAAGGATCAGGGGATCAGCGTCCCCCTGCTACCTGATTGATCCGGGCCACTAGGCGGGAGGGATGTTCTGGTTGAGCCGGAAGAAGTTGTCGGGATCGTATTTCGCCTTGACCTGACGGAGCCGGTCCCAGGTGTCGCCCGGATATGCAGCGCGAACCCGCTCGGCTCCCTCGTCGGCGAGAAAGCCAACATAACCCCGCTCATCGCCACCATTGAGGACACCGGCAAAGCGCTCCACCCATTCCGCGCGGCGGGGAAGATCCTCGGCCCCTTCGTAGAAGGCGGCGACATTGATGAGGTACCCCCGATCACGATGGGCGAAGGCGGTGGCGTCGTTGGGCACCCTGTTCAGGGCCCCACCCAGCACCCGGATCTGCGCGACCCGCATCGATGCGTCGGAATCGTTCAGGTGATCGAGGATCGTCTCAGCCGTCGACCCGTCGAACCGGTCGGTGAACATGGTGCGAGCTACCGCCAGCGGCTTGTAATCGGGATCCTCTGGCATGTAGATCCCGGTGAAGGGCATCGCGGCGGTCATGTCGGCCAGGGGCTCGGCGAGCGACCGGAAGCGGCCCATCATCTCAAGACCCTGGTCCTCGGGCCCGGTCCACGCGATCAATCCCATGATCACCATGCTGCCCACCACCTCGTCGGGCACGAAGGGCATCGGCGGGCAATTCATGACGTTGGCGATCGTCGACAGATCCTCCGGTGCCGCCTCGGTCTCGGCGATGAACCCGGCGACCGTCTCCGCGGTGGCGGGGAGGATCATCATCCCGCCGACGAATGAGTCGACCGGGTGAAGCCGGAAGTGGAGACGCGTGGCCACCCCAAAGTTGCCGCCTCCCCCGCGGATGGCCCAGAACAGGTCAGGGTTGGTCTCCTCGTCGACTGTCAACAACTCGCCGTCGGCGGTCACCAGCTCGGCGGTGATCAGGGAATCGATCGTCAGCCCGTGCTTCCGCACCAGGAAGCCGACACCGCCGCCGAGGGTGATACCCCCGATCCCAACCGATCCGGCATCGCCGAAACCTGTGACCAAGCCTTCGGCCGTGACCTTTTCCAGGTACTCGATCGCGGTGAGCCCGGTCTCGGCCCACGCGGTCCTGCCCTCGACATCGATTTCCAAGGCCTTCATGCCTCCCAGATCGAGGACGATCCCTCCCTCGGTTGTGCTGTGCCCGGCCACACTGTGCCCGCCACCTCGAACGGCAAGCTCGATGCCGTTCTCACGGGCCGTGTTGATGACCAGGGCGACGTCGGCACTGTCGGCCACCCGGGCGATCAGCGCCGGGTGCGAGTCGATGCCCCCGTAAAACACCTCTCTGGCTTCGTCGTATCCGGCATCCTCAGGCGTGATCACCTGACCGTTCAGGTTGGCTTTGAGAAGCTCGACAGCGGTGCTCATGACCTACCTCCTTGGCAAATTGGGCTCTTTCGTCTCACAACGAACGACCCGGCTGCAAATCGACAGTCGACTTACCGTTCCCCGGGATTTCTTAGACATGTTCCCGTGGGTCGACAAGGAATCGTGACCCGTCGTCGGGCTCCCCATGCTGTTCGCCGGGCTGATCATGCCCTACTGACGGCAAGGGCCGGGAGACGTTCCTCGGCTGGACCGCCTGAGGCCCCAGCCGACGCTCAGAGTCGGTGATCCACCGACCGGTTCAGGCCCTGACGCTGTCCAGGTGCTGGAGGAGGTCGTGGGCTGCAAGCTCGATCTCTTTGTGCCGCCATTCGGCTGCCCGGTAACGGCAGGCAATCAGCCCCATCCGGTGCACGCGTCGCAGGTCTCCGTAGACGAAGGCATATCGAGCCTTGGTGTTGTCGGCAGCGCCCTCGGTGAGCCCGAGATGCCACTCGGCGTACTCATCCCAGGAATGGGTTTCCAGGAATGCGTTCTGGTCCTCGGCGCTGGGCTGGCTTTCACCCCAATCGCTTGTCAGCACGTACTGGTGGGCATCGATGAGCTGACGTGCCCGATCCACGGCCGCCGGATTCACGACATAAGAGGCCATGCCCAGTTCATTCCCGACGACGCCCAGATCGAACCTGCCGATCGACGTCTGATTGGTCACCCTGCGGAGAGCCTCGGGCATTGCCCCCGACGGCAGCGAAGAGCTTGCGACGGAATGCGCACGGTTCCAGGAAGGACACGACGGGTACAACCTGGTGGAGGCCAGGGCGCTGCTGGGCTGAAAGGATCGCGCCCATGATCACCGTGATCCAGGGTGACATCACCGTTCTCGCGGTCGACGCGATCGTCAATGCCGCCAACCCCGGTCTCTTGGGAGGAGGTGGCGTCGACGGGGCGATCCACCGTGCCGGTGGCCCCTCGATTCTCGCCGAATGCCGCGAGATCGTCCGTGAGCAGGGTCCAGTCCCCACCGGCCAAGCCGTGATCACCGGTGCTGGAAGGCTTCCCGCCCGAAATGTGATTCACACCGTGGGGCCCATCTGGCACCGCGTCGGCCCTGAGGACGGAGTCGACCTCCTGGCTTCGTGTTACCGCAACAGTCTCGATCTCGCCATGAGTAACGACTGCGCGACGGTGGCCATGCCCAACATCTCGACCGGGGTTTACGGTTTTCCTATCCACCTAGCAGCAGTAACCGCAATCCAAGCCGTCACGGGGTGGTTCGACGACCACCCCAATGGCCTTGCCCAGGTGACATTCGTCTGCTTCGACGTGGAGAACTATGAGCTCTACCGGGCAGAGATGAAGTCATGACCCGAGTCGCATCCCCATCCACACCACGTTCGGCTCCTCGGCGAGAATGAGAAAGCCCAGGTGGGCATAGAAGCCAATGGCCCGCGTGTTGCGAGGGTCCGCCCCGAGATGGACTCCGGGAGCCCGGTGATCGGTGAGCTCGTCGAGCAGTCGGCTCATCATCGCCGTCCCTATGCCCCGACCCTGTAGCTGGGGGAGCAGATCGAGATGGAGATGTGCCGGGTACGAGCCGACCATCTCCTCGGAAGCGTGTGGCGGGTGGTGGATGAGGTATGTGAGCTCCTCGTCCCTGGTCGACGGGTCGGGCCCTGGATCCGGGTAGCGAGCGCGGAGTGCCGGCCACCAGGTCGCCTCACAATCGGCCTCGAATCTGCGAGTGTCGATCGCTGCCAGCGCGTATCCCGAGGGCATCCCGTCTTCGAGCGCGGTGAGCCCGATCCCGCTCGGGAGCATGAGATAGGGGCCGACGTAGATCTCGCCGAGAAGCCGTGAGTCCTCGAAGAGCACTCCGGCATCTCCGCCGGCGTCGCCGGTGCGGAGGCAGACCTGGTACAGCGCATCCCGATCGTCGGGACGGGTTGGCCTGATCTCGGCGAGTACGGGCTCGACCATGGGTCACCTCGAAGCCAGCGTGGTGTAAGTGATCGTGGACATCGTGGCCAGGATATGGGACGCCCGAGGTCGATTCCTCTACCCGAAGGCAGGGCAGCGCACCGACACGTTTAGCCGACGCTGAGACGGGGTACCCCGCGTTGATCGCGCTCAAATGGAGGATCCCATGCGCCGCACCTTGGTAGTACTCGTATCCCTCACCTGTGCCCTGGCCCTTTCGGTGCCAGGGTTTGCTGTTACCAA
>JBIOVB010000066.1:0-12024 GCA_044867525.1 Acidimicrobiia bacterium
ATCTCGGATCGCTCGGGCCAATCCTTGCGGAGCATCCCGAAGACCATGGTGTCGTACCACTGCCCGTCGTCGCTCCACCAGGCATCACGCAGGCTGCCTTCGTGAACGAATCCGGCATTCGACAGCACCCGCTGCATTGCGGTGTTGTCGTGGCGGGTGGCCGCCTCGATCCGATGCAACTCGGAATAGCTGTCGAACAGATGTCCCACAATCCAGTGGGTCGCCTGCGTGCCGAGGCCACGACCCCGGTGTCTGCTTGCGATTCGGATGTCGAGCAGTGGTGCTCCCTTGCCAATGTCGCCAAGGTCGAGGACTCGGATGAGCCCGACTGCCTGGCCATGCTCGATGACCCAGTAACTGACGACGTCGGCGCTGGAGAAGCCCATGGCGTTGACGTCGTCGGGGCTCAGACGGCGTTGACCATGGAACGGCCACACGTCGTTGCACAGAAAGTCGACGAGTTGTTGGAGATGGCGAGGAATCTCAACAGCCTCGAACTCGAGTGGCACATCGCTTGACGATAGGAAGCCTCGGGCAAGCCGGTTGCCCGGTTCCCGAAGTTACGGAGTGCTCGACTCCTCCAATCGGTCGAGATGATGGAGGATCACCGTGAAGCCCACACGTCTTCCCTCCACGGTGGACTCGCGATCGGCGTAGTCGGCGACGATGACCTCGATGCGTGACGCCAGCTCTTGAGCCTCCGCATCTGACAACTGCAGACCCATGCGTGCACTCATGATCAAGCTGTCGCTCCCGGCCTGGATCAACTCCTCGCGGGTGGCCTCGATACTCGCAACGACAGCGGTCACCTGGTCGGATCGGGGGATCGACAGGACCCAAGACTTGTTGGTCGAGCGATAGGGCTTCTCCAAAGCCCCGCTTTCGCCGCTGCGAGGCGGCTCGGCCTCGAGGAATCCGGTGTCGAGGAGCTTTCGGACGTGGTGCAGGGTGGTCGCCGGGTCCTTGCCCAGCCGGTCCGCCAGCTGCTTGTTGGTGAGCGACTCGTGCAGGCACAACCGGAGGATTCGCATCCGCAGAGGATGCGCCATTGCTTTCAGCTCGGCGGGGCTGGCTTCCTGGGCCCCTAGACCATCAGTCATTGCATATAAGTCTAATCGATTTGATTAGTGGGCAAGTGATTGGGAAACTGCAAATCACTCCCATGTCAGACTGCTCATGAGAAACGTCCGTCTCCTGATCACAGCCTCCGGTTTCTCCAACCTCGCAGACGGGGTGTTCTCGATAACCCTGCCGTTGATCGCCCTCGGCATCACCCGTGACCCGGACGCGTTCGCCTCGGTCACCTTCGTTGGGCGTTTGCCCTGGTTGATCTTCGCCCTTCCCGCCGGCGCCCTCGCCGACCGACTCGACCGGCGACGGACCATGTCCGTCGTCAACCTGTTCCGGGGAATAGTGATCGCCGCGCTCGGCGTGGTGGTCGCCATGGAGGGAGAGACCATGGCCGTGCTCTACATCGCCGCCTTCGCGCTCGGCGTTGGAGAGACACTCTTCGACACTGCCGCCCAGTCGATCCTGCCCATGCTCACCGAGCGGCCGCAGCACCTCATCCGCGCCAACAGCCGGCTCACCGCGGTGGAGTTGACGACCAACCAGTTCATCGGCCCGCCGTTGGGGGCCTTTGCTGCCGCGGTCACCCTGGCCGGTGCACTCTGGGCCAGCGCCGGGAGCTATCTCGTCGCCGGTCTCGTGTTGATCGCACTGGTCGGCCGATTCAGACCTACCCGCGAGGGGCCCCCAACCCGGCTCGGAAGAGATGTCGTCGAAGGCGTGCGTTACCTGGCGCGCCATCGCTTCCTGCGGCTGCTGGCGATCTGCGTCGGAATCTCCAACCTGGCGTCGACTGCGATCTTCGCCATATTCCCCCTGTACGCCATCGAGCCCGGGCCGCTCGGCCTCAACGAAGCCGGTTTCGGGCTCCTGATCACAGCCGTTGCTGCCGGCTCGGTGCTCGGATCTTTCCTCGTCGAGCCCTTGCGGCGCCGGCTTGGCGAAAGGCGAACTGTCCTCCTGGCCGCCGCCAGCTTCCCATTGTTCGGGGTGGCGCCCGCGATCACCACGTCGGTGCCGGTGATCGCAGCATTGTTCTTCATCGCCGGCGGGGTGGCCATCGGCTGGAACGTGATCACGGTCTCTTTCCGACAACGTGTCGTGCCCGAGCAGATGCTGGGTCGGGTCAACGCCGGTTATCGGCTGGTTGCATGGGGCACCATCCCCCTGGGCGCGGCCCTCGGCGGGTACTTGGGATCCAGGTATGGCCTGACCACGACCTTCTGGATCGCGGCTGCCATATCGGCAATCTGCATCCCGCTGGTGTACTTCGGAGTCACCACGGAGAGATTGGCCGCCGGTTAGGGCTCAGGTCACGGTCAGTGACACGTCTCGGAACTGCTCGTAGGCGCCGGATTCGACCACTCGCTTGGTCCGCAACACCGCGGTGTGCAAGTCGACGAATCTCGTGTACAGCGGTGACAAGCCGAACCGAATGTTTTCCGGCGCTCGAAAGTCGGGCAACACCGAGGCGAGGTCGATCATGGCCCGTGATATCGGCCAGCCATCGGGATGGGAGATGGAGACATGTGAGCCGCGACGGGCGGGGTTCCGGGGTGAAGCCAGGGCGAACCCCAGCGGGGCGAGGTGATGCTCCCAGAGCTCGATGAGGAACTCGGTGAGCGCAATCGATTTGGCCCTGATCCGATCGATCCCGGCATCGAGGACTTCCCGAGTCCCAGCCTCGATGGTTGCCATCGACAGCACCGGCATGGTCCCGGTGTGGAATCGACGGATCCCGTCGATGGGCTGAAAGTCGGTCTCGAATGCAAATGGGTCGGCGTGCCCCCACCAGGCAGTGATCGGGTTCTGCAACAAGCCCTGTAGGTCTCTGCGCACATACAGGAAGGCAGGCGATCCAGGACCGCCGTTGAGGTATTTGTATGTGCAGCCCACCGCCAGCTCGGCTCCGCTCGCCCCGAGATCGAAAGGCATCACCCCGACCGAGTGGCTGGTGTCCCAGAGGACCATGGCCCCAACGGCGTGGGCCATGGCAGTCAGCTCGGCCAGGTCGTAGGTGAACCCGGACTTGAACGTGGTGTGGGAGAGAGATAGCAGCGCGGTGTCATCGTCGAGGGCTGCAGCAATGCCGTCGATCGGACCATGGACGCCGTCCGACTCCACCACAACCAGCCGCCGTCCCTCGCCGAGTCGTTTGGCCACCCCGTCGAGGACGTAGACATCAGTGGCGAAGTTCAGGTCGTCCGTCACGATCTTGTGACGATCCGGAGAGGCGGCGGCCGCGGCCCATGCGAGCTTGAACAGGTTGACCGAAGTCGAGTCCGAGATGATCACCTCACCCGGCCCTGCGCCGACGAGCGGGGCGATCAGGTCACCGAGCTCCAGCTGCATGTCCCACCACCCCTCGTTCCACGACCGGATCAGGCGATCGCCCCATTGCCTGGCGACGACATCGGCGACCGCTTGCTCGGCACTGAGCGGAAGCCTGCTCAGGGAATTGCCGTCGAGGTAGATCAGGTCGGGATCGGGGAATGCGAAGTGCTCACGCCACGCCGCCAAGGGGTCTTCCCGGTCCAGCCGCAACGCCGTCCCGTGTCCATCGGCATCTGGATATGGGCCGAGATCGTCGAGCATGGTCAACCGCAGGCCTCTGAGGCCGTGGTCGCTTCCAGGCCAGGGTCCAGAGACGCCGGGTCGGTGAGCGCTTGGTGCACCGCAGCCCGGATCTTGTCGATGTCGGGTCGGGCGCTGCCCTCCGCTACCGACCCGATGCGATAGCCGCGATCGAACCCGACCACCCACACCCGGTCGGTTGCAACCAGTGGCGCCAGGTTCACCAGATCGGGTATCAGTTGTGCATTGATGTCGGTGGTCACGTTCTGCTCGATGGTCTCCAGTATCTCGCCCAGCCTGGCGAGCAAGCTCAGGGGTTCGGCCTGGTCGGCTACTGCGGTGATGATGCACCGTTGACGGGCCATCCGCGAATAGTCGTTGCTGCCAGTTCGGCTCCGAGCGTACGCAAGTGCCAAGTCACCATCGAGCGTCTGGGTGCCGGCCGGGATCACCGTCATGACATAGCTGCCGTCCTCCCGGTTGTAGATCGGGGCGGCGATGTCTTTGCGTACCGGGATGCTCACGCCTCCCAGGACGTCGATGAGACGGGCAAAGCCGGCCATGTCGACGAGGATGAAGTAGTCGATCTGGATTCCCAACAGATGTGAGGCAACGTCTTTGACGGCCGAGGCTCCGGGATCGATCCCGCCGAACGCTTCGGGGTTGCGACGGCCCCACGGGTAGACCTCGTTGAGCAGGCCTTTGCCCAGGCCGGGAAATGGGGATCCGTCGGAGAACGTGAAGCCGGTCATGTTGCGGGGGAGGCCGAAGAGAGCGGCGTCACCGGTGCGGGTGTCCACCGACGCCACCATCATCGTGTCCGTCCTCAGCCCGCCACGTCCCGGTCCGGCGTCCCCACCGAGGAGCAGGATGGTCACCCGTTCGGCTCCCATCAGGAGCCGGGTGGTTGTGGTGGTGGGAATCGTCGTGGTCGTCGTCGGTGCGGTGATCACCCGGTACAACGCTTCGCGCTCGAAGGAGAACCCGCCTGTAGTGGTGGTTGCCAGCGTGGTCGAGGTTGAAGTCGTGGTGGACGTCTCGATCGGTGTAGCCACAACCTGCGGGCCCGCAGGAAAGACAGCGTTGATCGCGTCCCTGGTCCTCATCCCGTAGTACCCGAGCACCGCGTGGGGAATGCACACCAGCAGCACGAGTACCAGGAGACCGACGCGGGCCGCCCCGCCTCCGGCTCCGATCCAGGCGTCGGTTGTGGCCCAGACCCGGATGAAAGCCACAAAGAAGTTGACGATCACCAGGGCGAGGAGGAAGTCGGGATCGAAGAGCCAACCGATGATCACGAGACGGCCTTCGACCAATCCCACGACGACGCCTGCGGCGACGACCACGAAGGACGCACTCACCAGGGCGGCGCCGACACGTCGCCGCCCCATTCCCCACTGCCCCCAGCCGGGCACCGCTGCCGAGGCCGTTGCGTAGAGAAGCGGTGATCGGCCCCCGCTGCGCCCGCCATGCATGGCAGGGAAACGACCCATCTGCCGGGGCGGTTCCACCCCTGGTGCCGGCCCTAGCCTGCCCCGATGTCGCTCGAAGTGACCCGTGAAGACATAAGCGCGGCGGCCGCTCGCATCGAGGGACATGTGCGGCGGACTCCGATCGCGAGCACACCTTCGTCTCTCGAAGGCGGGTTTCGCACCCACCTCAAGCTGGAGACGATGCAACGCACCGGGTCGTTCAAGGTCCGCGGCGCCTTCTCCCTGCTCACCGAGGCCGACCTCCCGGATGCCGGAGTGGTCGCGGCATCGGGTGGGAACTTCGGCTTGGCGGTGGCTTGTGCCGCAACGGATCTCGGGGTGAAGGCGACCGTCTTCGTGCCCTCTTCCTCACCGGCTGAAAAGGTGGAGCGATTCTCGCGCTATGCAGCAACCGTTCGGTCCGTCCCCGGCCACTACCCCGAGGCGCTGGCCGCGGCCCGGGAATGGGTGGCGGAGACCGGAGCGCTGGAGGCCCACGCCTACGACCAACCGGCGGTGGTCGCCGGCCAGGGGACCTGCGCACTCGAGATCACGGAGGATCTCCCCGCGGTCGACACCATCCTGGTGGCGGTGGGCGGCGGTGGCCTGATCGGCGGCATCGCCAGCTGGGTTCGAGAAGAGGTCAAGGTCGTTGCCGTTGAGTCCGACCAGTGCCCAACCTTGTTCCAGGCCCGGCGACAGGGTGGCCCGGTCGAAGTGGAGGTAGGAGGGGTGGCGGTGTCGGCGCTGGGGGCGTCGCGGATCGGCGACCATGCCTGGTATGCCAACCAGTGGATCGACGAGTCGGTCCTCGTGGGGGAGGAGCTGATCCAGGAGGCTCAGCATGCCTTGTGGGGCGAATACCGGGTGGTGGCCGAGCCCGCGGGCGCAGCTCCATTGGCCGCCCTCCTCGGCGGGAACTATGTGCCCCGGGACGGGGAGAACGTGGTTGCTGTCATCTCGGGCGGGAACACCCACCCCGGGGCTGTTGCTTGATCAGGGCTGCGGGGCCGGCTCCATGAGCCCGAACACCTCTCCGCCCGGTCCCTCAACCTCGACCCAGCGGCCGACTTCGGGGATCTCCATGATGTCGGTGAGCAGCTTCCCTCCGCTTATCTCAACAGCCTGGATGGCGGCATCCAGGTCCTCGACATCACATGTCGCCAGCGTCTTGGGACCATCCTCGCCGGCCCGTGCCACGGCGCCATTGATCCCGGGCCCGTCGCCGGTCTCGACCAGCCAGTACTCCTGGTCTCCCCACTGCTCGGCCCGCCACCCGAATGCCTTGACCAAGAATTCGACGGTCGCCGCCGGGTCGGCCGAGTAGAACTCGAAGTGGGTAGGGCGGACCGCCATCTCGGATCTCCTATCGGGTGTGGTTAGAAAGTAGATGGAACGCTCGAGAACGCAACCTCTTTAGCGGGAAGCGGCACTTCGGGCCCGCGGTCTCGTGGTGAGACGGTCGTCGAGCACTTCCCAAATCTCGGGCCGGGCCAGGCTCCGCTTCATCGAGATCAGTGTCCTGGTGAAGGTTGCCACCGCCCGGGACGAGTCCATCGGGTTGGGTCGCATCGTATTCTGAACCGAAGGGGGAGGGCTGAGGACGACAACCTCACATCCCGGCCACGCATCTTTGATCAGCCGGAGCTCGGCTGCCAGCGAGCGTTGCCCGACGCGATCGAACATCTTCTCGTGAAATCGAGCCCGCATCCGCTGGGTCTCTGCCACCAATGGTGCCAAGACCAGCACCAGGTCCAACGGGCGCGGTGACCCGAGTACCAGGTCGGCGTGGGTTCCGGAGGCGACCCCGCCGTCTACGTACAGGCTGTCGGCGATGGGATAGGGGCGGAACACCACCGGGATGGCCGATGATGCGGCTACCGCATCGGCCAGGGCGACCTCGGGTGCGGCAGAAGTCCCGAAGACGACGCGGCTGCGTCTGATCAAGTCGAACGCGACTACCGCGGTCGGCTTGTCGGGCCACCCCGCTGCGTTGTCATCGCCAACCTGGGTCGCCACCCAGCGGGCAATGCCTGCGGCGTGATAGGGGGCCGGCGAGCCCAGGAACAGGGTGACACCAGGGCTGCGGATACCGGGAACGATGCCGTGACGGACCCATTTGCCCACCCTGACCCCTGGGTCCTTGGTGAAGATGTGCCTTCGAATCCGCTCGGTCACCGCCTCGCGGTCGTCGGTCGGCAGGACCAGAGAGTCGAGGGTGAGGGCGTCGTTACGGACCAGGGCCGCGACAAAGGACCCACCGGATGTCCCCACTACCACGGAAGCGTCATTCGGCTCCCAGCCGGTGGCTAGACGAATGGTCATGAGAGCCGCCATCTCATAGGCGGCGCCAGTGATCCCCCCACCTCCCAGGACCAGGCCTACCCTGCTCACGCGTCCACCATAGGATGGTGATCGGCCTTTCAGGTACCTTGCCTTGAGGCCCTCACCCGAATGAGGTGCCGCAGCCTGGGCAGCGTGGGTCTTCCTCCCTTGTTGGGCCATAGCACCATGGGCATGGCAGGTCGTCGCCCCGCTCGTCCCGTGAGGTCACCACCAGTTGCGGGTCGACCCGATATGGATGGTTGCCCTTTATCCCCTTTGCAAGAGCGAACAGACCTGTCGTCGCGGTGGCCGCGACCAATACTTCGAGCATCTGTCCGTCCTCCTTGCCTCAGCAGGGGATGAGGCTAAGGCAGGTAGTGGCAGATTTCGCGGATTTGCCCTCAGGTGCCGATGACGGCTTCGGTGAGGTCGTCCACCAGGTATTGCAGGCTCCCCAGCCTTCCCTCGCGGACCTCGGCCGCCTCCAGCATCATCATCGCCGAGTGGTAGGCCACCCAGGGGCGGTATCGGCTTTCGGGTAGCTCGGCGGCGTAGCCGGAGCGGAATGCGGCTGCCGCGTCCTCGCCGATGCTGCGAGCCAATTGCCAGACCGCCAGCGTCAGGTCCCACTCCGGCGGGGCCAGCGTCGCCCACTCCCAGTCGACCAGTGTCACATTTCCGTCCTCATCGATGACGAACTTGGACAAGACCGGCTTGGTGTGTGCCGGCACGGGCACCGTCGCCAGTGGCGGCTCCATCTGCAAGGCCTTGTCCAGCACCACCTGCTCCATGCCGAAGCGCCTCCGATATCTGCCGAGGCGCTCGATGGTCGACCGGTAGTGACTGAGCACGTAGTCGGCGTCGATCCCGGCAGCAAGATTCGTGATCTGGGCGCCCGAGGTGTGGATGGCCCGCATCGCGGCGCCAGCTGCCTGGACCGCGTCCAGGTTCTTGGGAAGATTCGAGAGGTTCCAATGGCCACCATCGGTCATCCGCAGCCAGGCCATCTCGCCTTCCAGCCCGTGTCCGATGATCCGGGGCACCGATGGAGCCGCGGTCAGGGCTTCCAGGGCGTGGCGCTCGCGACGCTCCCGGGACGCCACCGGGTAAACCTTCACGATCGAGCTCACGTTGTCGGATTCGAGGAGCCGGAACACCTTGTTGGCACCGGATGAAAGCTCTCGTACGGTCTCGTTCGGGTTGAGACTCGTGACCAGCTCTCGTGCATCCATTCCCTGAACCCCTCGCTGCTCCTCGACCGGCCAGACTGCTCCGACAGGCAGTTAGCCTCTGCCGCGGGTCAGGCTAGCGAGATAATCCCCGTGCCAGTAGAGCTTCGTTATCCGGATGGAAAGGTCGTTCCGCACCCCGATGGGGTGACTGCCGCTGAGGTGGCTGCGTCCATCGGGCCCGGATTGGCTCGCGCCGCCGTTGCCGCAAAAGTCAATGGGGAATTGATCGATTTGGGGCGCCCGATACACGACGACGGAGACTTCTCGGTCATCACCCTCGACACGCCTGATGGCCTCCACATCCTCCGCCATTCCTCTGCACACGTCCTGGCCCAAGCGGTCCTCGACCTCTTCGACGACGCCACCTTTGCCATCGGCCCCCCGATCGAGGACGGCTTCTACTACGACTTCAAGGTCGAGACGCCGTTCACCCCCGAGGACCTGGTCCGTATCGAATCCCGAATGCAGCAGATCATCGAGGCCGACCAGCCGTTCCAGCGGGAGGCGTTCAGCCGTGCCCAGGCCCTCGACCTGTTCGCCGACCACCCCTTCAAGCGGGAGATCATCGAGAGTGTCGATCCCGATCAGGTGGCCGGGGGCGAGGAGGTGACCGTCTACCGAAACCTCGACTTCGTCGACCTGTGCCGCGGCCCTCATCTCCCGAGCACCGGCCGCATACCCGCGGTGAAGCTCCTGCGGAGCTCCGGCGCCTACTGGCGGGGTGACGAGAGCCGGGACCAATTGCAGCGGATCTACGGCACCTCGTGGCCCACCGAGAAGGAACTCGGCGAGTACCTGGCCCGCATCGAGGAGGCCGAGAAGCGGGACCACCGCCGTCTCGGCCCTGACCTCGACTTGTTCAGCTTTCCCTCCGACCTCGGATCGGGCCTTGTGATCTGGCATCCCAAGGGAGGGATGCTGCGCAAGACGATCGAGGACCACAGCCGCGCCTTGCATGAGCGCTTCGGATTCGACTTCGTGTTCACCCCGCATCTCGCCAAGTCGGACCTGTGGCACACCTCGGGCCACCTCGACTACTACTCCGAGAACATGTACCCCGGGATGGAGCTCGACCACGGCCAGGAATATCGAGTCAAGCCGATGAACTGCCCATTCCACGTGCTGGTCTACAAGAGCCGGGGGCGCTCCTACCGGGATCTGCCTATTCGGCTCTCGGAGCTGGGCAGCGTCTATCGCTACGAGAAATCGGGTGTGGTCCACGGCCTGTTGCGGGCGAGGGGGTTCACCCAGGACGACTCTCACACCTTTTGTACCGAGGAACAGCTTGCCTCCGAGCTCGATCTGCACCTCGATTTCGTCCTCACCTGGCTCCGTGACTTCGGGTTCACCGACTTCGATGCCGACCTGAGTACCCAGCCCGAGAAGTCGGTCGGGGAGCAATCGCGTTGGGAGTTCAGCCAGAAGGCATTGGCCGACTCGCTCAAGGCCAAGGGGGTCGCCTATCGGGTGGCCGAAGGCGAAGGCGCCTTCTACGGCCCAAAGATCGACGTTCATGTCAAGGACGCCATCGGCCGCCGCTGGCAGCTCTCCACGATCCAGCTCGACTTCACCCTCCCCGAGCGGTTCGAGCTCGAATACACCGCGTCCGGCAACATCGCGGAACGGCCGTACATGATCCACTGCGCCAAGGCCGGGTCACTGGAGCGCTTCATGGGCGTCCTCGTCGAGCACTACGCAGGCGCCTTTCCCGCCTGGCTGGCACCGGTGCAGGTCTCGGTGATCCCTGTTGCCGACCGCCATCACGAGTACGCGGCATCGGTGGGGGCCAGGCTGAGCGATGCCGGGCTTCGGGTAGAGGTCGATGACAGCGAAGAGACGGTCGGCGAGAAGATTCGGAGGGCGTTGAGCCAGAAGCACCCGGCGGTGATGGTGGTCGGCGACCAGGATGTCGAGAACGCCACGGTGGGGCTGAGGCTCTATGGCGAGGAGCGTGACACCAGAGAGGTGAGCGTGATCGATGCCACCAACCAACTGGTGGACCTGACGGGGAGACCCGGGCGATGACCGAGCACGAGCCGAAGCGGGTCGACCGTGAAGGGATCTTCATCGAACGCGAGCTGGCCGACTCGGTCGCCATCGAGGAAGAGCTCGATTCGAGCGTGGTCGGCCCATACCGGTTCCCTTCGCCGACCAGGCGGCGGATCGCAGGTTGGGTATTCGTAGCGGGCGCGGTCCTCGCCCTCGTGCTCATAGACGGCGGGTGGATACCGGCGCTGGGGTTCGTCGCCCTGGCCACATGGCAGTTTGCAGCATCGTGGCCACTCAACATCGACGAGCACCAGGCTTTGACCGTCGCCGGTGCTGCCGTGGACTTCCCGGTGGGACATGCCTCGGCGGCGGTCACCTTCAAAGGGATTCGATCCGTGCCGCGGTGGAGCGTGGTTCTCTATTCCGCGAGCGAGCCGCCAGACCAGAGGGCGCTGGTAGTGGTCGATGCCGTCACCGGCGAGGTTGCCGAGGAGCCCTATGTCGAAGACGTGGACCCGGTCTAGCTAGCGGTCTTCCATCTCTACGTAGTCCCTCACATCGGGGCCGACGTACAGCTGACGGGGTCTGAAGATCCGGGTCTTGGGATTGGACATGAGCTCTCGCCACTGGGCAATCCAACCGGGAAGTCGCCCCATGGCGAACAGGACGGTGAAAGTGTCCTTGGGGAACCCCATTGCCCGGTAGATGATGCCCGAGTAGAAGTCGACGTTGGGGTAGAGCTTCCGGCTCACGAAGTAGTCGTCGGAGAGGGCTACCTCCTCGAGTTGCATGGCGACCTCGAGGGCGGGGTCCTGAACTCCCAATGCTTCGAGCACGTCATCGCTGGCCTGCTTGATGATCCGGGCTCGAGGGTCGAAGTTCTTGTAGACCCGATGTCCGAATCCCATGAGCCGGAATGGGTCGTCCTTGTCCTTGGCCCTGGCAACGTACTTCGATACGTCGCCGCCGTCGGCCACGATCATTTCCAGCATGTCCAGGACTTCCTCGTTGGCGCCACCATGGAGCGGGCCCGATAGGGCGTGAATCCCGGCAGCGACCGAGCTGAACAGGTTTGCTTGACTCGAGCCGACGAGCCGAACCGCGGAGGTCGAGCAGTTCTGGCCGTGATCGGCGTGGAGTACGAGGAGCAGGTTGAGCACCTTGCTGACCACGGCATCCGGGGCGTACTCCTCGGCAGGCACCGAGAACATCATCTTGAGGAAGCTCGACGCATAGTCGAGGTCGTTGTCCGGATAGATGTATGGCTGGTGAACCCGGTACTTGTACGACCAAGCGATCATCGTCGGGGTCTTGGCGATCAAGCGCCGGGCGCTGATATCGACCGACGTCTCGTCCAACGGGTC
>JBIOVB010000067.1:0-2334 GCA_044867525.1 Acidimicrobiia bacterium
ACGCCCAGCCGGCGAGTTTTCCCGCGCTGGCTGGAAATGGGGAGAATGCCGGGGCCAGACCCTGGTCATGAAGGCCGAGTTCGTCGAGGACATCGGCGGCGTTTGAGGTGTCGACCGAGAGGTAGCGCCTTCGGATCTCCTTCGTCGGTTCGCCGCCCAGGTTCATTTGAGTCTCCTTCATATCGAGGGGGTCTGACCGCCGTCGACTCGCAGCATCGTCCCCGTAATGAATGATGCTTGAGTGCTAGCTAGGAAGGCCACCGCCGCGGCGTACTCCTCGGGATCGCCGTAGCGACCAACAGGGATGGCAGCGACACTGGCCGCTTCGGCCGCCTCGACGGACATGTCCTCCCGCGCGGCGCGTGCTTCATCCAGTATGCGCACCCGATCCGTCGCGATCCGGCCTGGCACGACGATGTTGACGGTGATTCCGTCTGGCGCGACTTCTCGAGCCAGCGTCTTGGACCAACCGACGAGCGAGAGCCGGAGGGCGTTCGAGAGGGCAAGATTTGGGATCGGAGCCACCACGCCTGAGCTGGTATTGGTGATGATCCGACCCCATCCGGCCTCCCGCATGCCAGGAAGGACACGATCGGTGAGCGAGATCACCCCGAGGACCATCGCTTCGAACTGAGCTCGCCATAACTCGACCGGCTGATTGGCGGCGGTCGATGGGGGCGGGCCACCGCTGTTGTTGAACAGGATGGCCACCTCGCCGTAGCGGGCGCGGACGGTTTGGAGGGTGGAGTCGAAAGAGTCGGCGTCCGTTAGGTCGAGGCCGACCGAGACTGCCTGCCCGTCTTCGGACGTGATCAATTCAACAGTGGTGTCCGCACCATCGAGATCTCGACCCGCCACTGCCACCCGTGCTCCTTCGCGGGCCAGGGCCTGGGCCACGGCTCGCCCGAGGCCGCTGCTCCCTCCGACGACCAATGCAACCTTGTCCGAAAGGCCGAGGTTCATGACCCCACCCGAAGGCTGGCGTTCCTCTTGCGGAGCAGGCTGATCACAGACAACGCGGTGATTCGGCCGGTCCGGGGATTCTCGGTGGGAACGTTCTCGATCGTCATCGTGAGGTCGGCGATATCAGAGCGCAGCACGATCGTGTGCGTGTTCTTCGTCACCGAGGGGTCGGCCCACACCTCGACTTCGGTCCGGTCGGGGCCAGGTCCTGCAAGCGAGAGAGCCACGGCGACGTTGAGATTCGCCGGGAACCCCTTGACTGCGTCCCGAGCGGTCCCGGCGAACACCAGCACCGGCTCCGATAAGCCGTGTAGATCGATGTCGCTGTCTTCGAGCCCGGGGGCGCCGATCAGCCCGGCAGGCGGTTTTCTGGTCGTCAACCTCAGCGAAAAGATCTCGCCCTCTGCTGCTGCAGCCACCGCGTCGAGGCCAAGCAGAGCTCCCGTCGGAATAGTGATCCGGCCTCCATGCTCTTTGGCGGCGGCGACCAACTCGGGGTGCTCGAGGGTTGCTCCCGCGCTGAGAACGATCGCTTCCTTGCCGGATCGGAGGAAGGGCAGGGCTATCGAAGGGAGGAGTTGTGCCGGTGCGCACTCGACCACGAGATCGGCCAGCGGTTCCAGCCCTTCGATGGGTAGGACCGGTACCTCGGCGCCCAGCTCTCGAAGCGTCGCCTCGGCCCTGGTCTGGTCGCGTGTTGCCACGGCAGTCAGCTCAATCCCTGGCACCCCTTGTACCAAGCGACCGACGACAACACGGCCGATCGCGCCGAGGCCTGCCACTGCCACCCGGGTCATGTCGTACCGACAACTCCTGAGCGGGCTTGTGCGGGCGTGGTGATCTCGGCGTAGTGAGCGGCGATCTCGCCCGGCGTTGTCAACCAAATCCCCGACATACCAGCCAGGTACTCGACCGCTTGCCGGAAGCGACGCAGCCGGTAAGGCTGGCCCATGATGAACGTGTGGGTGACGATGCCGCAGACCAGCGGTTGATGCTTTGACTGTTCGGCCATCTCGGCGAGGTTGTCGGTCATCATGTCGGCGTATGCCGACGCGGTGCCGTGATGGAACACGATTATCGGAACGTCGTTCACCTCGTGGGGGTAGGGGACACTGAGGAGCGGTCCGCCTCGAGTGCTGAGCCAGGTTGGCTGATCGTCCATTGGCCAATCCAGGGTGTACGTGAAACCGGTTTCGGCCAGGAGGTCTTCAGTCACTGCACTCGGGTTGGCGCCCGGGCTCATCCAGCCGGCCGGGGCCTTTCCCTCGTGTTGCAGGATTTCGTCGAACACACCCTTGATCATTTCCCGTTCTTCGCCTTCGGTCAGGTCGTTGGGATGCACCGAGTTGGTGTGACCATGTCCGACGAACT